>JAPNTN010000106.1:0-10139 GCA_027249445.1 Dehalococcoidia bacterium
TGCGATGGAACTAGTTCGGGGTGCAGGATATGTAGAGATACTGGATGGATCGAGATCATGGGGGCAGGAATGGTACATCCCAAAGTCCTTCGGGGTGCTGGGTATGATACGGAAAAATATACGGGGTTCGCTTTTGGAATGGGACCCGAACGTATTGCAATGTTGAAATATGGAATAGATGACATTAGACACTTTTACTCGAATGATCTAAGGTTTTTACAGCAGTTTTAACGCGTATTCTCTAATGCCTTAACCGATATTTCTATTACACGAATGGATACTACCATTAGTCCAGGATCAAGAAACATCATAGGATAATTATGCTGGTACCTCTAAGTTGGTTACAAGAATATGTAAATATTGAAGTCGATCCCAATGTATTGGGACATCGTTTAACCATGGCCGGAATAGAGTTGGGAGAAATCATAATACACGGAGGATGGGAAAATTGTTATGTTGGTAGAGTTACAGAAGTAAATAAACATCCCAACGCTGACCGTTTAAACCTCTGCAAAGTCAGCATTAACAGTACCGAAGTTGAAGTAGTTTGCGGCGCTCCGAACGTGGCCGCGGGTCAGAATATATGCTTTGCACAAATAGGAGCAACACTGCACAATCCGAGAACTGGAAAGACTGAGACTTTGAAGGCAGCGCAAATCAGAGGTGTTACCTCACAGGGAATGATCTGCTCGGAGCTTGAACTTGGTATCGGAAACAGTCATGAAGGAATCGTAGTCCTACCGCAAGATGCCCCCGTAGGAATGCCTCTCGACGATTACCTTGGAGACACGTTACTAGATCTTGAGCTCACTCCAAATCGATCTGACTGTCTGTCCATGCTCGGTGTAGCTCATGAAGTGGCTGCCATATTTAAATTAGATGTGAAAGAACCAAGTCTACAATATGAAACATGCAAACCAAACATCAATACAATTATCAGTGCTCAAGTCGAAGATTATGATTTATGCAAGCGATATACAGGAAATGTTATAACAAATGTAACCATCGGGGACTCTCCACAGTGGATGCAAGACCGATTGTCTAAGGTTGGAATTAGGGCTATCAACAATATCGTTGATATAACAAACTACGTAATGCTTGAATACAACCAACCACTTCATGCATTTGATTTAGACAAAATTCAGAATGGAACGATAATAGTTAGGCGAGCAAAACAAGGCGAAACACTAGAAACATTGGACGCTATCAATCGTACACTCACCCGAGATCATTTGGTCATTGCTGACTCCCATAAACCTATTGGCCTAGGAGGAGTTATTGGAGGCGCAAATAGTGAGATTGATGAAAATACCACGTCAATATTTCTCGAGTCAGCTACTTTTGACAATTACAATAACAGAGCAACCGCTGAATCATTCCAGCTCAGAACAGATGCTACCCTTAGGTTTGAAAAAGGGTTGCGTCCTGAGCTTGCCCCCATAGCACTTCAACGTGCTTCTCAGCTCATACATGAATTAGCCGGAGGGAACGTATGTTTAGGATCAATAGACATACAGTCAAGTGACATACAACTTGACCCAATCATCACACTAACTCTAGACAAATTAAATAAAATGCTAGGTATGGACATTGACTCAGACACAGTTCTCTCCGTACTAGAATCCCTTGGTATGCAAACTACGCTAATCGCTACTGGAGAAATATCTGTCATACCACCCTATTGGAGAAACGATCTTCAAATCGAAGAGGATTTAGTAGAGGAAGTAATTAGAATAATCGGATATGACGAGGTTCCTACAATACCTCTATCTGCACCGATACCCCATCAAATCAGGACCCCATCTATAGACCTTCGGAATGCACTCAGGAATGCATTTGCCTCTGTTGGGCTACAAGAAACAATTAGTTATCCTTTAATTACACTAGAGTCTCTAAAACAATGCGTACCTTTATTAGACGAACAGATACCACTGCAGGTTGCCAACCCAATGAATGCAGAGCAGGAATATCTGCGTCCTAGTTTGCGGCCGAGCATATTACAAACATTACAATATAATCAAACACACACAGACCCTGAGACTCCGATTAGGTTATTCGAATCTGGCAGAGTATTTCTGCAAAACAAGCCAAACCTGCCAAGAGAAAAAGATATGATCGTCGGTGTCATATCAGGGCCACTCACGCCTCCTTCCTGGATTACCAGTAATAACAATACCGATTTTTTCGATCTGAAAGGATTAGTTCATGCTGGATTACAAAAGGTGGGCATAAACGAGACATATGAGGCCCACTCGGAAATGTGTTTCAAAGAATCTTGCTGCGCTCGGATCTTAGTGAATGGTTCAGAAGTGGGGGTTATAGGAGAATTGTCTGAATCAGTCATAAATGCATTTGATATTAGAACCCCAAATGCCATACTCTTCGAATTAGATCTGGAAACAATTCTACGATCGCAGCGAACATCTACATGGGCATTCAACCCGCTATCCAGATTCCCAACAGCAAAGCGAGACCTCGCATTAGTGCTACCTGAGGATATACCTGCTGAAAGCATAATACAGGCACTATCCAGGGACAAATTAGTCATTGATGCCAACATATTTGACGTATACTCGGGTGATACACTGCCGTCTGGCATGAAATCCCTAGGCGTGCACATATATTTCCAAGCATCAAATCGGACACTAACAAATAAAGATGTAGATAAAGCTCTTAGCACCCTTTTAAAATCCCTAGAAAAAGACATGGGTGCGGTCTTAAGGACTACCTAGTAATCCCGCCATATCAAACACAAGAGGATCATAGTTAGATGGAATCTATTCATAGCCACGGACATAGACATTCGAACGAAGACATGCTGAGCGTTGAAGAGGCATTTGACCGTATACTGAAGGCTTTTCAACCGCTCAATTCCGAGAGCAAGCCAATCCTAGAAACTGTAGGGCAAATACTCCACGGCGACGTTAAATCCCCTATTGATATACCACCTCTAGATAATTCTGGAATGGACGGCTATGCCGTATTATTCGACGACATACAAGGCGCAGATGAAAAAAATCCCATAACTCTGGAAATTATAGATACCGTACCTGCAGGACAAATCTCAACGAAACAAATTGCCACTGGGACCACTATCCGTATTATGACGGGAGCCCCAGTACCAAATGGTGCGGATACAGTGATCCCTTTTGAAGAAACTGATGAGATGTCTCGAATTACAACGTCATCTCCTTTATCCCATGTATCTATCATGTCAGAGCTACCGAAACACGCAAACATTAGACCAGCCGGTGAAGATGTGAAGTGTGGCCAAGTTGTTCTTGAATCCGGCACCGCTATTAGGCCCGCTGAAGTTGGAGTGCTGGCATCGCTAGGAGTTTCTAGCACAAACGTTATCAGGAGGCCGATAGTCTCAGTATTATCAACCGGAGACGAACTAGAGGAATTAGATCAAGAGCTCCGTAAAGGACACATCTATGACAGCAATACATATAGCATAGCCTCAGCTATTTCTGCAGCAGGTGGTATACCGAATATTCTGGGCATAGCTAGAGACAATATCAAAGACTTGGAATCCATGTTATCGCTAACTGCATCGTCTGATTTGCTCATTACTTCCGCTGGTGTCTCAAAAGGTGACTACGACCTAGTTAAAGACGTTCTTATGAACAATGGCGACATGAATTTTTGGTCCGTATGCATGAGACCTGCAAAACCATTAGCTTTTGGAATTTTGCGGCCTTTAGAAAATTCCAGCCTGCCCTTAATCGGTTTGCCAGGAAACCCTGTAAGCGCTATGGTAGCGTTTGAAATGTTTGCTAGACCAGCTATTAGAAAGATGCTCGGTTTTAAAACATTGCACCGCCCACGGGTAAATGGAATTTTAACATCACCAATATATAACCACGATGGTCGAAGAGTGTATGCTAGAGTAGAGGTCACGTCTAAGGAGGGTATATACTATGCTAGCCCCACTGGACCGCAAGGCTCAAACATCTTAACTTCAATGACCAAAGCTAATGGCTTAGCTATATGCCCTGAAGACATAGATAAAAAAGATAGCGGTGAAACGGTAGAGATCGTGATGATAGATCGTAATGAAGAAGGAGAATAATGACTACACAGGAACAAAGCGCTTTGGAAGATCAGACTAAGGAGACGCTTTACAAAGTAAGTTTTGAAAAGTTGGAAGCACTAGGTAGGTCGGCTATCTATGTATTAGCATCAAGGCTACCAGAATCAGCTCCATCGATAAACAGCCCGAATTATTCAGATCTCAAACCCCAGAAACTAGTCGATGAGATAGCAAAGCATTCCAAAGGCCAAGATGGTTATATCACCACAGACATGCCCATACAAGAAATGGTATTTAGGATAATACTGGGAAAACGAAACAGACCCATGTCTCTTAGTGACATACACAACGAACTAACCGAGAAATGGTCTACTCCTATCAGGCCAATAACAATATCCCAGACCGGACTGATGCGAATATTGGATTCGGACACATACTATGGCTTCATAGAGGCGTAATTAGTAGCAGCTAAGGGGCAGGTGGATTCTAGTTCAACTACCCCTTAGCGACTATGTGGCTATTAGAGATTTCTACCATTTTCTCGAACGCTGCCGGATCATTAACTGCAAGATCAGCTAGATTCTTCCGATCTACTTCTACCCCAGCTAATTTTAGGCCATGCATGAACTGACTATATGTCATTCCGAGGGCCCTAGATCCCGCCCCTATCCTGGTTATCCAAAGCCTGCGATAGTCGTGCTTGCGGTCACGTCGATCTCGGTAGGAATGTGACCATGCATGCAGTAGAGCCTCTTTAGCTCTTCGATATTGTCTATGAGAAGATCCATGGAAACCTCTGGCCGCTGAAAGGACCTTCTTATGTCTTCTTCTAGAGGTAAAACCCCCTTTGACTCTTGGCACTATATCTCTCCAGTGGTAATGCGTATGATTGGTTTAACCATATGGCAATAACCGCTTAAATCGTTTCACATCTTTAGAATCTACCGGTAGCTTACTGGCGTATTTGCGAGTAACCTTAGTAGGTTTCTTTCTCCTAAGGTGGCTGCTCATGCGCTTCATTCGCATCAGCTTGCCAGTACCAGTTACATGTAGCCGTGCTTTCGCACCCTTGTGGGTTTTAAGTTTTGGCATCTGCTAAATCTTCATCTTTCTTTTCAGTCTTAGTCGTGTTGGGTATAAGGATCATCGATAGCGCTCTACCTTCCATAGAGGGCGGCTTTTCGAGCCTTATCTCGTCTTTAAGGTCTTCTGCCACGCGTTTCAAAAGGCCAAGGCCGACCTGTTGATGAACACTCTCTCTGCCCCTGAACCTAACGGTCAATTTTACTTTTGCTCCATCTCCGATGAATTCCTTCACCTTCCGAAGCTTAGCCTCCAGATCATGCTGTCCTATATTAGGTCTAAACCTAACTTCGCGAAGTTCTGTGCTTTTCTGGCTTTTCCTAGATTCACGTTCTTTCTTAGAGTAGAGGTACCGAAGCTTTCCGTAATCCAACATCCTAGCCACAGGAGGATCTGCGTTTGGTGCTACCTCTACCAAATCCAGTTCCTGCTGACGCGCCATTTGGATCGCATCACCAAGAGTCATTACGCCTAACTGTTCCCCGGACTCACCGATAACTCGTACCTTTGGGGCCCGAATGTTCTCGTTCGACTTATACTCTCTAGCTATATTATTACCTCCAGAATACCCACTAACGCTTATTTTTAGTTGAGAAAACAATTTATCACACGGGTTTTACTCAGTCAATGCAAATACTGACTAGGATCGTGGGATATATGCAGTATTTCAACTATAAAGAACCTCTAGATATCTTCTCCAAGTTCTCTCAAGAACTTTTCTATATCGGGAGACAACTGGGTAAGCGAATTAGATTCATCAGTCAGGGAGTTATCATATCTTTCTTCTAGCTTTTGCATCAATTCCGTCATACCTTCCGTAGTTTCAACGGTATCCTGTAATTTAGCGTACTGGTCTGAGCCTTTCTGTTTATCTATCAAGTGTTCAGGCAATTCGTACAAATTACACAAAATTTCAACAAGTTTAGCAGTCCCCACAAAGTCATCTTCAATATCTAAATATTGGGGCAAATGGGCCACGAATGTCCTTGTTTCAATGCCTATCCGCTCTGCCTCTTGTGACACCAGATACGTTATTGTGGTTGGACCCTCATACGTACTTTGCTGAACACCCATTTTTAACTGTTCCTCTTTAACAGTGCCTCCGTTCCCCAACCCCGACACAAGCAGAGGTCGTGTGTGAGGAACCATATCGTACATTCCGCCTATTAGGCAGTAACGTTCCACTTTCAACCATTTAATAAGCTCTATAACACTATCGGTAAATTCTTCGCCGTACAGTTGCGGTTCCAGCAAATGAATAGTTATCAAGCTCGGGCCATTACTTACCGTAGAACACCGTATAGTCGTATTTGGAACATTTACCTGACGAATCCCTTCATTGAAATATGACCTTGGGCGATATCTAGTAAAATCGTAGAATGTTCCCGGTGCGGCCAAGCGACCTATTTCTTCAGATTTAAGATGTCTTTCGATTCTGCTCAGAGCCAGCGTTCCTATATTGCCAACATCAATCCATGGCCTTAGGACAACGATAGCATGAGGTCTCTCGATATCCGGCAAAACGTCATTAATATCAAACGCACCAATTTTCATGTTGAATATCTCCAAGTCGTACTGAAGCCAGGTAATAACCTAGATTTTATCGGACTAAATGACGGGCACTGTATCAGCACTCTCCCATATCCTGCATATCCGCGCTCTTCCAAGCCACACCACCATCTCTTACTGTCAAAAGCGTATCGAACCTAACATTACCATCAACGTTGTGGCCTGCCATATCATGCCACACAAAGCGCCCTTCTCTTAAATTAAAAACTGCAGCGTCTCCACTCATGCCAACTCTCAACGATCCAATATCTTTATCCATACCGAGCACCGATGCAGGTTTGTTGGTACTTGCTGACACCACGTCTTCAATAGACAATCCCATAGCGTGAAATTTGCTTAGCAAGTCATTCATTAAATATACTATTCTTCCCGAAGGAGGCACATGAATATCAGTACTTATGGTATCGGGCGGCAGACCTTGGTCTAGGGCATGCTTAACAACATCTACATCGCAGTGTATTCCTGCGTGACCAACATCCATAATTACGCCACGGTCTACTGCTTCTCTTACCTCTGAACGTATTTTATTATTGTTATCCAATATAGACTCATGATCTCCGTTAAAAGCATGTGTCGATATATCTCCAGGCCCCAAGAACTCAAGAACATTTGGCAACGGTATCGGAGTACCGCTAACGTGTACCATCAATTTTTTCCCTGATTTATCTGCTGCTTCCCTAGCAGCTATCATAGCCTTCTCAGCATTCCACCGTGCGACGGCGTCATAGTGCATCCTAACTTTAACCCCGAATATACTGTTCGGATTGTCTTTAATAGTGTCTACGGTCCTATCGATATCTATTATGCGCAAGTCATGAAGGCCGCCCCCTAGGACTTTATTTGCAGCCAAACCCACGGCACCGATATGCAAAAATGCTACAAGCCTAGTTTTGTGCGCAGGGAACACGTAATCTCTCATTGCTCCATAATTTAAAAACCCTGAGCTACCAGCATCTACCCCAGTAGTGACCCCAGCTGACAAACAATTTTGATCAGCATGAACGGCACTCCCAGTACCACCATGGTAAAAATGGCCATGTAGATCAATCAGGCCCGGGGTAACTAGCTTCCCAGACACATCTATCGTAGATGCAGACAACTCGGATGAAATCTCAGTTTCAACACCCGAAACAAGCCCATCTTTAAATGCTATATCTCTCTTGTCGTAAATATTCTGTGCGGGATCCAACAGTGTCCCATTTTTCAGAATCAAGTCGTGCTGTTTATTTTCAGTAGTCATTACATTATCTTCCTACTCTTTAGTTAAGTTACCGTGAATCCCAAACTCTAAGGAAATATACAGATACAAGATACTGAATCTGTCCAACCCAATATGCTAGGGCATTCACTCGATGTAGAAATCATCCTCTTCGGTATCCCCATATTCCAACCGCCTCAACCGAGGATATACCTTCTCTTTAGGGCTACGGAGGTCTTTATCTGAAATATCCGGTGCCTCCAGTAAGGGTTTGGCTTCCCATTTTTCCACCGCTTCCTTTATCAGGCGATTTACTATTTGAGGAGATCTACCTTGGAGTCTCCCCACCTGATAGGCAAGCGTGACAGCTAATTGATTAACTGTTATAACGTCGAAAGCATCTGAATCTCTCAGATCTTCCGGCATGCCACCAGCTTGATCAATAAAGTCGTCTAAAACTTGTCCAATAATGTCCGGGAGACTATCCAACTCTATCTCTGTCATATATTCAGTAAGGCAATCAGTTAGTTCAACTACCCCTGCGTCGGGAAGCACTAATCCCAGAAAGTCATCTTGTTGGTTATCTGAAGCCATTGTCGAATATCTCCTTAATGGGTTGTGAACGGTTTCAACTGACCTTACGCAACGCATATTTCCCGAATACATTCTAACATCATACAAGCAATATTATGCATCCATAATCATTTCTTGAAGGGTCAAGATAGCCATGCTATTATGGCCGTATAGACTAAATTCTGTGCTCTGAACGGAGGCATACCAACCCATGACGTCAGACCGAATGGATATAGACGTTTCGGTGACAGATGAATTCTCCGCCCTGGTATCAGAATCATGGTTAATAGAGGTAGCAAGCACCTCCCTCAAAGCCGCATTTCCAAACACTCTGCCGGGCCATGTAAGCATATTGATCACTGACGATTCTTATATACAAAAGCTTAACGCCACTTATAGGGGCTTGAATGAGATTACCGATGTGTTAGCGTTCTCCAGCCAACATAATGGGCACTGGGAAGGCGTCATTAACGAAAACCCTATGCTAGAGGATATCCCAGATGACTTCGTCTTTCCTCCAGGAATAACTCAGCCTCTCGGCGAATTAGTAATATCTTATCCGCAAATTCAAAGGCAGGCTCTGGAAAACAATAATTCAATCTTAAAAGAGCTATCATTTATTACAGGACATGGTATTCTGCATTTAGCCGGTTACGACCACGAAGAACCAGATGACGCGGCCATGATGAAATCCAAAGAAGTAGAGATACTGTCACTAATAGATTTTGAGGCTCACCATGACATCTGAAGTTTACGCGAGAAAATGGCGGCCCTCGGTTTTTGCCGATCTAGTTGGGCAAGAGCACATAACCTCGGTATTGCAAAACGCTCTTACAACCAACAGGCTTGGTCACGCATATATTTTTTGCGGCCCGAGAGGCACCGGAAAAACAACTACAGCACGAATACTGGCGAAAGCAGCCAATTGTTTAGCGCTTTCGGACGGCGATCCATGTAATTCTTGCACCATATGCATATCTGCGAACTCTAATACCTTATTAGATATTATAGAATTAGACGCGGCTAGCAATAGGGGGATAGACGAAATTAGAGAGATACGAGATAAGGTTAATTTCGCCGCCATAGAAGGAAAATACAAAATATATATTATTGATGAAGCTCACATGCTAACAGACCAAGCTTCAAACGCTTTCCTTAAAACCCTAGAAGAGCCTCCACCCCACGTCATTTTCATATTATGTACAACAGAAGCACACCGAATCTTGCCAACGATTCTATCAAGATGCCAGCGCCATGATTTTAGGCGTCTACAAAACCAAGATATGATCAACCAGCTTGCCTCTATAGCCTCCAAGGAAAATTTCTCAATTGATAGCGAAGCTCTGAAAACCATATCTCGCCAGTCATTTGGGAGTCTTAGAGACGCAGAAAATTTACTGGAACAAATAGTAATATCATACGGCAATGATATTACTAATGATCATGTGACTGACATGCTGGGCTTAATTACTACAGAAACCCCTCTAAATATCCTCTCTGCTTTACTGGCAAAACAAACAACGCAATGTCTAAGTTTGATTAACGAAGCATCTTGGGAAGGGTTCGAACCAAAGCGCATACACAAAGCAACGTTAGACCTACTCCGTGCTGCTATGCTAATAGAGTGGGGTGTCGTCGGAAACCTAGACTTACCAGAAACGACAATTAACCAAATAACAG
>JAPNTN010000107.1:0-4848 GCA_027249445.1 Dehalococcoidia bacterium
AGAGCTGCAAGTTCTACAGGGTCTCCAGCATCCCTTATATCAATAAAGCTAGTACCTTTTACGACTCGTCCTGCATCAACGTCCAAACACGGGATTATCCGCTTAGTAAGCAATTATTTCTCCACTTAGTATCATCATCCGCAAAGTATATCATCGACGTTGTCTATTTTAACCGTGTCCCTATGTACCTATAAAAGCTGAGAGCAAAACATTTTTGAGTTACAATTAGGTGCCAATGAAATCAAGCCATAGGAGAAATTATGTCGATAACACTTTCGGAAGCACAAAGAATCATGGACGCTGCCATTGCTAAAGCAGAAGACCTTAATATAAAAATAACCGTGTCAGTTGTAGACAACGGTGGAAGAACTATAGCTGTTAACAGGATGGACGGTGCTATCTGGGCCAGCACGTATGGCAGTCTAGGAAAAGCGGTTGGAGCATCAGCATTCGGACGTCCGAGTGGGGTCATGCAAGCTCGGGCTAACGAGCCAACTCCAAGCGGGGTGGCGCAAGCCTCCGGAGGGCACATGATTCTTGGTCAAGGAGCAGTCCCAATAATACGCGACGGAAATATCGAAGGGGCATGCGGCGTCGGTGGCGGCACCAGTGAGCAAGATGAAGAATGTGCCACAGCTGGTGTAGCAACCATTTAATCATAGTAGGGAGTGCAACTGTTGACAGTTGCACTCCCTACTAATAATACGCCATAACGGATGCAGGACTCCCGTGCCCACCCTTCAATTTTATTATACCGATTGATAAGCTTACACCGACCGGGGGCAAAACTGACAGATTCGTCAGATTCTCTAATACAATCCTCTTCTCCGAAAGGACGAGCTTATTTATTGAATAGTCTAAATTAGATCCACCATCAACCCCTGGACTATCAATTCCCACCCCTCTTATCGACCTATCGGATATCAGAAATTTGGTCGCTTCTTCACTAAACCCCGGAAAAATCATATCACCGTCTGTACTCACATAAATATATCTAGAAGGGTCATCCCAATAAGCGCTCCATCCAGTATTAAGTAGAACTACTGACCCATCTTCAATTGATCCAAAGCTATATTCCCAATCCTGCAGGTCTGCCTTGGTTAGTAAGTAATTGGCATTGTGGCTTACGCGATCATGAACGTCTATGCAAACGGCAGGACTAATCAAAGAATCTCCTTCGTATCGATCAATGGTGGGTCCAGATTGAAGAAAAGCACTTGGAGCATTAATATGAGTCCCGACATGTTCTCCCAAGACCCATTCATTTAAAGCATATCCTTCTATCACAAAACTGGCACACTCCTTTACTTGCACGGCTGGATCTTGTGGCCAGATTGGAATATCCGTACTAACAACATGACTGAGGTCAGCAACATGTAAATCCTGTAGAGGTCCTTTTGAATACGTCATAATCACCCATATATTGAATCTATATTTACAGATCATATATTAACTAAAAAGCCCATCGTTTGATGGGCTTTTTAGTTAATATATGATCTGTAACCAGTTTAGATCGGAACAGAAACCTCTACATCTTTTCTATCGAAAATCTCAGCCCACAAATCTCTCTTCACCGGCCTGCTATCGTATACTTGTTGATCAACCAACTCCATAGCCCCCGTGAAGCTTCCAACTCTTGCTATTTCGGACCTAACAGGCCTTTCACCATATATCGTGTACGAAATTGCTTTTATTTCTTCGTGAATAACATATCCACGATAAAATATATTCGTGCCTCGCATCAATCCGTGGAACATCATAATACCTCCGATAGAACATGAATAAAAAACCAAAAATACTACTAGCACATATGTTCTATCAAGTTAGTATGAATATCAACAGGCATCTGTCAGTAACTGCACGCTTAATGATCTATCTTTCAGCTAGATCATTAAGAAATTCATCCAGAGGCTTAGTTTCCTGGGTTGAATCAGACATGTTGCGAACCATTACCTCGCCTCTCAAAATCTCGTCATCTCCAATGATAATTGCCTTAGGTATACCTAATGCATTAGCTTGCCTCATTTGGCCTCTTAGCGCCCTTCCTCCATTTCCTAATATTGCACCTACTCCTGCATTTCGTATTTGTGAAGCCAATCTAGCAGCGTTTGGCCGCGCGTCATCTCCAACATTAATCACCAAATATTCTGGAGTAGGATCATCTGGAACAACTATATCGCTCTTCTTTAAATTCAGGGTAAGCCTTTCTATTCCAGATCCGAATCCGATGCCCGGAGTAGAACGACCTCCAAGTTGCTCCATTAACCCGTCATATCTACCACCCCCACAAATTGTGGACTGACCACCGACATCAGATGGCTGTATTTCAAACACAGTACGAGTGTAATAATCCAATCCCCTGACTAATCTATGATCAATAGAAAATGGTATTTCATTAGTGGACAGAAAATTAAGTAGTTTGTCCCAATGATTCTGACACTCAGCACACAGATGATCTACTGATCGTGGAGCTGCGTCGCCAAGCTTATGACAAACATCAACCTTGCAGTCTAATAACCGTAACGGATTCCTGTTCATTCTACTTTGGCAATCCTCACACAGATCTTTATCATATTGGGAGAAATAGTCTCTCAATTTGTTTATATATACTGGTCTGCACTCTGTATCTCCAATATTGTTAATTAACAAGTTTATATCTACCAGACCAAGAGATTTCATCAGGCGCCAAGCTATCTCTATAACTTCGGCGTCTACTGAAGGATCAGAGTCTCCAATTACCTCTAAACCGAATTGATGGTGCTGCCTAAATCGGCCGGCTTGGGGTCGCTCATACCTAAACACAGGGCAAAAATAATACATCCTTACCGGTTGTGGAAGATTATGCATACCATGCTCTAAATATGCTCTACAGACAGGGGCAGTACCTTCTGGTCGAAGAGTAATGTTATCCCCACCTCTGTCTTCAAATGTATACATTTCCTTCTCGACAATATCTGTTCCCTCGCCAACTGAACGTATAAATAGACCTGAGTCTTCGAATACTGGACTGTCAATCCTCCCAAATCCATATACTGATACCAATTCAATCGCTTTAGATTGAATATACCGCCAATATTTCTGTTCTTCCGGTAGAAGATCTGTAGTACCACGTGGAGCTTGAAACAATGTATACACCCCTTTTAGTGTTAAATCTTTCCTTCTGACTCTAGTGCAGCCAATTCAGCTTCTGATAAACCACCAATAGAGGATAATATCTCCCTGTTATGTTGACCTAGTTTAGGCGGTGCCCCAGTAGGAGAATTTACACACCCCGTCAGCTGTATAGGAGTATTTATAGTCCTAAAATTACCTCCATAGCCATCACCACTATCTAAAAACATGTTCCTCTGCTCTAGATGAGGACACCTATCTATGTCGCCGGCATCTTGTACTATTCCCATCGAAAACCCGCAGGCCAACAATTGCTTGTTTACTTCTTGCTTAGGGAGTAGTTTCGACCATTGTTCAATGGCAGGAACCACGTTATTGAAATAGAACTCACCAGTGACTCCTTTACCTAAGTATCGAGTATCTGATATTAGTTCTTCACGACCGATCATAGACCACAAGGCCTCCCACTTGCCTTCCCCACCACTACCAGCTAATACAACAAATCCGTCGCTTGCCTCTAGAGCTAATTGGGCGGTAAACATATTTTCTCTAGCCCTGCCGCTAATTTCTTTAGTTGCTTGAAAATGGGGCATGCTGCTCGTCATGTGAGAAACCATGCAGTCATACATGGACATATCAACATGCTGTCCCAATCCAGTTTTTCTGCGAGATTCAAGAGCAAACATAACTCCTAAGGCAGTCCATACCCCTGGAACTGAATCTCCAATATTGTCCCCTACCATTTGAGGTGGACCATCAGGAGAACCTGTTATTTGCATCCAGCCTCCCATACCTTGAACGCACGGATTGTTCGCAGCCCACTCAGAATATGGTCCACGAAGACCTTCTCCGTCACCATATCCAGTTATGCTCGCATATATCAGACCTGGATTGAGTTCTCTAAGGTAATCATATCCCAAGCCTAGTCGCCTAAAAGCACCCGGCCCCCAATTATCCAGCAGGACATCGGAAACTTTTACCATTTCCTCAAATGCGCGTCTGCAGGTCTCATCCCTTAGATCCATGGTTACACTTTTTTTATTACGATTAACCCCCAGAAATCTGGCACTTACATCTTCTCCATCAGGATTTTGTATGAATGGATGATTATGCCTGGACCTATCTCCATTACCTGGACGCTCTATTTTTATTACTTCAGCACCCATATCTGCGAGTATCATGGCACAGAATGGTCCTGCGATAATGTGGGTGGCATCTAATATCCTGATACCTTCCATTGGTAATTGCTGATTGCCGTTAGTAGTCATTGAACCTCCTGATTCCTATTACGAGGGTATTACCGCCTGTAGTTGATCTACTATAAATCACATCAGTCTCACTGAAAACCCACATCTACCCCACAAACTGTCCTAGATAAAAGTTGAATACCTCGCGTAATATTGCGTGATATTAACAAAATCATCTTGACAGTACTGAGTAATAATCTTACACTCAATGCTCATCAATACCCTACGCGGCCCGGTGGTGTAGCGGTTAACATACGGCCCTGTCAAGGCTGAGATCGGCGGTTCGAATCCGCTCCGGGTCGCCACTTAATCACAATATCCCAAGATTGTCTCTTAAAGTACTTCCCCGATAATCATCTTGGAATACGCCTCGCTCCTGTAACTCAGGGACAACCATAGAGCAGAAATCCTCATATGCACCAGGCATATGAGTTGCTGCAATCACAAATCCATCGCAGGCGCCGTTTTGAAACCAGTCTTGCATATTATC
>JAPNTN010000108.1:0-7701 GCA_027249445.1 Dehalococcoidia bacterium
CTAACATTTTGACCTGCGTAGTGTTTGGTAAATTAAGGATCGGTTTGATATGAAGATCATATCGTTAAACTCTAGTTTAGTTGAGATTAGATCAATCGAACAAAATTATTTTAGCACACGGATCTCTTGTGATGTGAGGCAAGGTCAGGACTTCGAGATGATGGTATATTTACACCATTAATTATTGGTGGAGAAAAACAATGCTAGGGTTTTTGGGTGGAACTGGCGAAGAAGGGAAAGGTCTGGCCTTTAGACTGGCGCTGGCAGGTGAGTCAGTAATGATTGGCTCTCGAGATGAAGCTAGGGCGGTTGAGGCAGCGGCAGAAGTTAACGATTTGTTAGGAAAACAAGTTGCAATTGGTGCTAATAATATGCAAACAGCTGAGGAATCAGACATTGTGTTCGTAACGGTCCCTTATTCAGCCCAAGCAATGTTATTAGGAGACGTTGGTCAATATCTGAAGTCCAAAATCGTGATAGACGTGATAGCGCCAATGAGTTTTGTGCGAGGCGTAGGAGCACAGGCTATTAACATTGAAAGTGGCTCTGCAGCGGAAGAAGCCCAAGAATTGGTGCCTGAGTCTTTCGTAGTGTCCGCATTCCAGAATGTTAGCGCTGCTGAATTAGTATTACCGAATATACCCATGATAGGTGATGTTTTGGTATGTGGGGATGATAAGGACTCTAAACAGCGTGTTATGGAATTAGTGTGCTTGATAGACAAGCTTAAACCGGTAGATGGCGGTATGTTATTCAATTCAAAATATGTCGAGCAAATCACTCCTTTGTTAGTTAATATCAATCGGCTGTATAAAACCCATTCAGGTATTCACATAACGGGATTAGAAGAATAAAAGGTTCACTCCCTTTGATTTGGTGCGATATATTTACACACTAGGAGGTGGAATAATGCCAAGAGGTATTTTAGATTTGGGAAATCCTACTGATCTTGAGCAGGTTAACGGGGTATGGAAGTTTGCCCCGGGATTAGTACCAGGTGAACCTAACGAGGGACTAGTGGCACAGTTGGAAGGAAGTGGTGCTCGACTGCCTGATTATGATGATTCTGATTGGGATGAATGCCATGATTTAACGAAGTGGTATTCTCGCGGAGTTGCATTCGCCTGGTATCGTCTTCACCTCACCTTGCCTGAAACTGTCAATGGTCGCAGCCTATCAGGTTCTCGATGCATATTTGAGACCTGTGTAGATGATTATGGTGAAATTTGGATTGACGGGGACTGTAATAGGGACCGAGGAACTGTCCAGGGCTTTAATGTGCCACAGCGTGTTGTAATAGATGCTGAGCCATCTCCTGGGGACGAGCATACGATAGCCATACTGGGGGTTAATGGACCTTTAGGGGCCCCGGGGGGCGCTGTGTTTGTTAGGTATGCGACTTTGGCGTTTGAATGGCGAGAGCCTGGTTATTAGCAGAATGTTTAGTTCTCAACGATGGTGGGCTACGAGATGTGTCTGGAATCAGTCTTCATCGTAGTCCTCGTCGTTCTCCGTTTCTACGTACCCTAACGTTTTCAATTCAGATTCAAGTCGTTTTGAGAATTCCTCGGTACTTGTCGTTGACGGAATAGTGATCTCGATCGTGCTCGGAGATGATTGGCTAATTATCCCCGGGTCCTCTTTTGTAAGATCAACGCTTACAGATTCCCTGTGAATACCTAGTTTGTCGGTTACAGCGAAGATAGTATTCATGTCATCCATATTGATTATCTCGTCAGCCATACTAGTTGTCCTCTTACAGAAATTACGCGTTCTGATATTGATCTTATACAGGCCATTCTGTTCCCCCTTCGGCAGGTCTTTTATCAGGAGCTAAATTAAGACCGGTGGCGACAGTTTCTTGAAATTCTTTTAGAATTATTGAGCCCCATTCGTTCGCTTTCATAACGCGGTATGATGTGCGTTTCCCTCTGATCAAAGCTCGGTTTTCTGAGTCTTCTGATGTTTGTTGATGTATGCTTTCGTTCATGGCATCTAACATGGGTATTAACCCTTTAGCTGTTTCAATAAATCGGGCTACTTCGTTAAACTCCGCATCTAATACTACGAATACAGGCACGGTATTAGCCCGATGTTCAGGGAGAAATTGGTTTGTTAAGTCGACTTCTTCGTCTCTATTGAAGATATAAGGAGTTAAATTCGAGCTAGTGTCCGCTAGCTTGAGGATCGTCGGAGTCGTGGTGATAGCGTCTCCACACCATTCGGCATGGAATACTACAAGAGCTAAAGGGCTCTCCAAATTGTCGAAATACGACAATACTTCGACGGGTACTGTCACAGCCTTATAGATGTCCTCTACGGGATTTTTGTTGACTTTAATGTTCGGAAAATATTGCTTGGTTGAGTAACCTTGAAGCGCTTTATCTTTAGTTAATAACATACAATACTCCGTCGTCTTGATTATGTGATATGCAGTGTATCAGTAATATCTAGCCCCTAATATTAGAGCAATGGTTTGTATACAAGAAACGATATCTTAGTGCTAGAATAAAGCCTCAGCTATAGTGGGGAGCTAGCGCATTGACAACTGAGAGATCGGATCATTATCTGAAGTATGCTTTATTTTGTAAAGAGACTGAAGAGGATTCAAAAGACGAGTTATCTTTTAAGGGTGTGATCGATCTGGTAGATATAGATCTACCAGATCACGCTCCAGATGGGGAATCCCAAGTGTTAATGAATTTGGATGTTAATTTGGCATTCTGTATTGCTGGAGCGGTGGCCGGACCACACAGTCTACAGATCTCGATAAGGGCACCAGGTTTGCCGCTAAATACTCCGCCTCCGGAAAACATAGATTGGGAACCCGGAATAATGTTCCAAAGATGGATAAAGACATTCAGAATACCGATACAGAGACTAGGACGACATGTTGCAGTCGTTGTATTTGACGGCACTCCAATCGGGGAAGCCAGTTTCATGGTCAGGTTCAGAGAGAACTAAGCGTTTCTGCTGCGCGTTGACTCGATGACAATGACCTAATTATAATCAACGCTGCTATATTGGAGATGCTGAAAATGCTTCTCCATATTTTAGGGCTAGGATAGGTTAGTGATGGTCAAGACAGGACAAAGATATGTCACTCCCGGTGGAGTTGAAATGGTTGTTACTAAGGGTGGGGATGGCACTCTGACTGACGGTGACATAGAGCTGAAAACAAAAGGTTCAGAATCAGAGTTTGCCGGAAGTGAGCCCGGTGCGGAAGCGGAAGAGGTAGCTTTAGGTAAAAGATTTACATCTGCCGATGGGGTAGTTTCAGTTTTAATTACGAAGGGTGGAAGTTGCAATTTACGATATGACGGGACCCCAATGGAGTTGCAAGAACCAAGAAAACTTCCCTCTTCAGATTAGCCTAATACGTTCCTTGTAATAACTGGGGCCGCTGGTAGAAATACTCGCGGCTTTTCATTTTTATTGAATTCTAATATTTGAATGTTCACAATGAAGTCATGTTAAGCATAGATACAATAATATTTGATTTTGATGGCGTCATAATCGATACGGAAACACCAGATTTTTTGACATGGCAGAAAACATTCCAGTCGTTTGGAGTGGATTTGGAAATGGAGTTGTGGCTTGATCATGTTGGCGGGAGGTCTTCTCAATTTGATGTGTTCAAGCATTTGCAGGATTTAACAGGTTTAACGCTAAATGAATCGGAGATAAAACAGAGAAGGCGCCAGGAATACTTGGATCTAGTTGAATCATATCCTCTGATGCCTGGAGTATTGGATTATCTGGATATATGTAAGGTGAATGCATTGAAGGTGGGATTAGCTTCTAGTTCCCCTAGGGAGTGGGTTGAGGGCCACCTTTCACGAATGGGTATTCTAGAGTATTTCGACTGCATACGATCAATTGATGATGTTATTAATGCTAAACCATACCCTGATCTTTATATATCTTGCATGGATGGCCTGTCATCTACCCCGAAGAATTCCATAGCTATCGAGGATTCTCTTAATGGAGTGACTGCTGCTAAAAAAGCACAAATGTGGTGTGTGGCAATTCCTAATTCTATTACTGCTCATTTGTCTTTTGAAAAGGCTGACTTGGTCCTGGAGTCTCTTGACCAAGTCAAACTGATAGATTTAATAAAGGAACTACTACCAAATAGGCATTGACGTACGTTTACGGGACCAGCATAGCTCTCGTAACCTCCGTTTGCCTCTGGGCCCATTCTGAATGTGCAAAAGCTTCGTTAACATCGGCAAGCGGGTACTTGTGTGATATGAGTTTTTCAAAAGGCAGTTTATGTTGGTTGCGGACCAGGTAGTCTAGCAATGTAGGGAGGAGAGAGGGCTTGTACATGCGAGACCCTAATATATTCTTTCCCGACAGAAGTTTTGAAGGATCAATCGACACCTCTCTACCTCTGACGATATCGCCAATTTCTACGAAAGATCCACCGTTGCTCAACATGTCGATGCCTTCCGCCATCAGTTCAGCTCTTCCTACTAGCTCCATTACTACATCAGCGCCACGTCCATCAGTTAATTCCCAAACGCGCCGAACTCTAGTCTCAGGAGTGTTAAATTCTTCAATATTTATCGTGTCATCCGCTCCGAATTCTTCTGCAAGCTGCAAACGATTCTCCAGTCTATCAAGAACGATTACTCTTGCAGCACCCATCTCTTTGGCCATTGCTGTTGCGTGAAGGCCTAGGCCACCCGCTCCTTGTATGACAACATAGTCACCCTCGTTTAAGCTTGCTCTTTGTAATCCGGTTGTAACCGTTCCCATGGCGCAATTCACAGGCCCTAGTATTGCATCAGGTAGTTCATCTGGGACTCGGAAAAATGGATGTCTAGGCGGTAGATACAGAAAGTCTGCATAAGTGCCAGTGAAATAAGGCCATACTCCTGCAGTTGGATATTCCCTATTGGCGCACCAGTTCGTATTACCTTTAAGACAGAGATGACAACGATGGCAAGGAAACACGGCAGCGTAAACTATTCTATCGCCTTCTTTGATAGGAGTTCCCAACGTATCTGTCGATACGCCTTCCCCTAGAATTTCAACGACGCCCGTGCCTTCGTGTCCCATAACTCTTCCAGTGTTCGGAAGGGGCATGTATTGTTGTGTTTGGTCGCCCCTATATGTGTGAAGGTCCGATCCGCAGATGCCTGCCTGAGTCATCCGTAATATGACGGCGCCGGATTCAGGTTCTGGTACATCGTATTCTTCGATTTCAAAAGGCTTTCCATATTCTTTGACTACGACTATTCGACCCTTCATCAGTTTTCTCCTGTTAAATGTCTGTTACGTAAGTCTTGATATCCTAGCATAGAAGTCCCCGCTAGGTGTATAACAGGACTTGTATATTGGACAGGTGGATATATTTATCCTAGATTATCCGAATCATAAGGATTATTGCATAATGATTAGGCAGTACGGTTTATCAGGGGGAGCAATTTGAAAATAGCGATTAGTTCGGACCATGCGGGCTTTTTATACAAAGGGAAGATAATCTCGTTTTTGCGAACTGAAGGCCATGCGGTTGAGGATATGGGGACGTATAGTCCTGAATCAGTAGATTATCCTGAGTGGATACGACCGGTAGCCGAGGCAGTGGCTGCAGGAGATTATGAAAGGGGAATTGTGCTAGGTGGCTCAGGGAATGGTGAGGCCATAGTAGCCAACAAAGTTAAAGGGGTACGTTGTACCCTTTGTTGGAATGTGCAGTCAGCTGAGTTTGCTCGTCAGCATAACGATGCGAATGTATTATCGCTGGGTGAGAGGCTAGTTCCTGAAGCGGACCTTTTGGCCATAGTAGAGACTTGGTTAAATACGGCGTTTGAAGGCGGGAGACATTTACGCCGAGTGCAACAAATTGAGGGAGATCAATAATAACCCTTTGAAAGCTACCAGGGGATTCTAGATGGCTTCTATAAAGGAATTATTAACGTCAGTAAAAGACGAGTCACCTGTATGGGTAGGCCGAACAAAACTTTTAGAGATGTTAACTCACATTGGAGAATCTAACACTTCTTCGTGTATGTATGTATGTCCTGGGGATCATTCTGACTGGATAGGGTCGGATCAAATCTGGAAACGTCGTTGGGACGTATTAGCAGCTCAAATAGGGGAAGAGGTGTTAAGTAATGACACTGGTATCTTATGTATTCAGTCTGGCGATGATGGGCTTGTGGTTGTCCCTCCATTTCCTGTTGCTCAAAATATAAAGTTTGATCATTTAAATTATGATGAATTATATAAATGCTTATCGTTAGATTATGTGGTGGGAGTAGTCTTGCTCAGATTGGGTAGGTTTTCAGTAGCTATTTTTAAAGGAACTGATCTCGTTGTATCAAAAACAGATAGCCGATTTGTAAAAGGAAGACATAAAAAAGGGGGCTCTTCTCAGCGCCGATTTGAGAGGACCAGAGAAGGGCAAAGCAGAAAGTTGTTTGATAAGGTTTGTGATACTGTTGGAAATATATTTGAACCGTATACTCGGACTTTGGATTATGTATTACTCGGCGGCGATTCGATTACTATCAACAACTTCTTAAAAGTATGTCCTAAGATGGAATCTCTAAAATCCAAAATATTACCCAGGCGGCTGAATATTAGAGATCCTAAGAGAGATACACTAGAACATGTGGGAAATTTACTGTTGCAAAGCAGGCTTTATTTCGTTCGTTGGGATCAATAATACAATTATTGTTATGAAGGATTCTTGGATAAAGTGACTCGGGCATGAGTATTAACAGTATAGGCGGATTTAATGCCGCGGCACACTTGCTGGAATTTGAACAGATTCGGCGTCATCTTGCAGATCTGACTCATACTGATTCAGGTCGGTATATGGCCATGAATGTTACTCCGTCAGTAAACTTTCTGGACGTTATCAGCAATCAGCAGGAAACCTCTGAAGCGTGCCAGTTGATCAACTTAGGTGCTGGGTTGGAGTTCGGACCACCTGAAGATATTAGGAATCTAATAAACAGGGCTAACTTAGGCGGGGTACTAAGCGGGTCTGAGTTAATATTGGTTCGCGGAATGGTTGACGCGTCGATTAGCAACCGTTTTTTGCTGAAACGTCACGAAGAACTTCCAATACTTAGCGGAATGGCAGAAACCTTGCCAGACTTGGGAATAGTTACAAGATCGATTGAGAGAGCAATAGGGGAATCTGGGGAAGTTTTGGATCAGGCTAGCCCTACATTAGGCAGTCTCAGAAGAGAATCTCAACTGGCATTCAATAATCTGAACAATGTTATCGATCGGAATTTACGACGTTTGGAGAGGCAAGGCGTACTACAAGAGCCAATCGTAACTGAACGTAATGGCCGGATGGTGTTGCTTGTAAAGGCCGAAATGAAATACAGGGTGCCCGGGATAGTTCACGATGTATCTGACAGTGGAGCTACTGTATTTGTTGAGCCCATGTCTGCTATTGACTTAGGTAACCGCTGGCGTGAAGCTCGTTCTGCCGAGACTAGGGAAGAGCAGATCATCCTTAGAGATTTGTCAGATCTAATTGGATATATGTCCGATGAATGTGGGCAAATGTTGAATGTGATGGCCAAACTTGATCTGGCTTTTGCGAAAGGCATGCATGCTATCAACACAAAATCCGTGGCACCTGAAGTGATAGATTCACTGGATGAGGATAGAAAGCTCAGAATAATGGGCGCACGACATCCTTTACTGAGCGGCGATGTTGTCCCTATT
>JAPNTN010000109.1:0-3861 GCA_027249445.1 Dehalococcoidia bacterium
AATAGTACGACGCTCGCGCCTGATGACACATCAATGTAGTAGCTTGCGTAAATACCGCCGATACCACAGAAAGAGCCTAGCAGCGTAGATAAAATGATCATCAGTTTGAAATTATCGACTAATAGGCGTGCAACTATTGGTGGGATAACGATTGCTGCCGAGATAAGTGTCACACCTAAGACTTGTATTGAGACTACAATGGTAGCAGCAAGGATTAGTGAGAACATAGTATCCATCCACGCGGTTGGGACACCATAGGATTGGGCTACCTCTGGATCGAAGGTGGCGAATAGAAACAACTTGTATCCAAAAAATACTACTGCCCCGACGAATATGACGACTATTATTATAGCCAGAAGGTCTGTCTCAGTGACTCCGAGTATATTGCCGAATAAAGCTGCGTCGAAACTGCGTGTAAAGCTTTTAAAGCGACTGATTATCGCGACGCCAAGAGCGAAGCTGGCTGTGGTTATTATTCCAATAGCGGCGTCGGTGCCTATCTTGTTCTTCCGTGTTGTGAACGTTATTAGCAATGCAGAAAGGAATCCCCATATACTTGCGCCCAGAAAGAAATTGATTGACATAACGTAACTTACAACGGCCCCGCCGAAAACGGCGTGTGATAGGCCGTGACCGATGTAGGCCATTCGCCTTAAGACTATGTATACACCTATTAGACCGCACAGGCCCCCGACTAATGCGGCACAAATGAAGCCTCTTACAAAGAATTCATATTGGAATGGTTCAAGCATGAGTGCGCTCGTGTGACGCAGATGAATTTGCGCTATCTTGAGGATCTAGTGGACGGGGAGTTTCTACTACGATTGGCATCCCGTCATGTTGGATAACGGGCATGTCTGCGCCGTAGGTTTTACTTAGCGTGTCTGTGGTGATGACATCTTCAGGCTTTCCGCTGTCCACGATCTCCCCATTGAGGCAGACTAGCCAGGGTAAGTGTAGTGCAACTGCATTAATCTCGTGGGTTGTCATGATAATGGTCACGCCTTGGTCATTCAGATCTTGTAATAAGTGAATCACTTCATGGCGAGTCCTAATGTCCACCCCACTAGTCGGCTCGTCTAATAGAAGAATTCGCGGATTGCTGATCAGGGCTCTCGCTAGGAAGACACGTTGCTGCTGACCTCCGGAAAGGGCTCTTATATGGTGGTTGGATAGACTTGATATGCCCAGCCGTTCCATAATCTCTAGTGCACGTGATTTCTCTTCTGTTTTATACCAGGGAAATAAAGGATTGTTCATGGTGCGCCCCATCATTACTGCTTCCTGGACAGTCACTGGGAAGTTCCAGTCGATGGTCTCTAGTTGAGGGACATAACCTAAGCGTGGACGTTTACCATTAACGGTTTTTCCGTCGATTAGTACTTCACCTCGGAATATTGGGACCGTACCTAGGATTGTCTTGAGGAGAGTACTTTTACCAGACCCACTTGGCCCGAGGAGTCCTACGAAAGATCCCTCGTCGATAGTTAAACTAATATCGGATAAAACAACGTGT
This sequence comes from Dehalococcoidia bacterium, assembly GCA_027249445.1. Lineage (GTDB taxonomy): Bacteria > Chloroflexota > Dehalococcoidia > Lucifugimonadales > UBA3495 > UBA3495. The sequence goes on from JAPNTN010000109.1 coordinate 1,517, forward strand.
TCAGGGTATCCTGATGATACGTTTCGTAGTTCTACTATCGGACTGTGTTGTTCTGTGTTTTGCATTTAGGTTAACTTTTTTCTACCTTGGTTATTTAAACTATAAAACCCCTGGCTATAACCAGGGGTTTTATCAAATCATTTGCTGACTTGTTAGGGATGCCAGTGTATAGCGCAGCGGCTAATCCCTTGTCCTAGGCTGGGTTTCTGGCTCGAGCGTACTCATATCGTGGTGAGCTCTAACAGTGGCGCAACCGCGGCGGAATCACACCGCCTTCCCCAGGGTCCTAGTTCGATTCAAATTGTTAATGTATCTCATCCAACTCTAGCTTCGGGCGATAGTCTTGTCAAGAAAGGAGCTTGCTTCTAGGTTAGTACTTTATTCAGGATATATGGCTGGACTGACTCCTTCAAATACTAGATCGGTGTCGAAGCCTTCTAGACTAGACGAATCTCCGCCTAGAGCCGGTACTATTACCGCGACGTCATAATGGATAAGGCCGTGGTAAGTGTGATCCTTGTCACCATGTTTCCCTGGAAGATCGTCATCCCTCAACTTGTCTACGAACTCCGCACCGCTCTCCTTTGCAATTTGGGTTAGTATGGGACTAGGGAATACTTCTGACCCAAATATTGCTGGCACCGAGTTTGCCTTGATTTGGTCGATTAGTTGGGCTACTTCTCGAGCAGATGGCTCGGTAAAATCAGAGGGTTGGATTGCCCCTAACGTGGTAAACCCGTATCTTGGTGCAAAGGTTGGAAAAGAATCATGGTACGTTAGGAGCTTTCTTTTATCCTCAGGAATTGTTTCGACTGCGGCAGTTATCCGGTCGTCAAGATCCTGCAACCTGGTTTTTAAATTGGATAGATTCTCCTCATAATAAGAAGCGTTGTCTGGATCCATACGAGATAATTCTTGGGCTATGACTTCCGCATATTTAATACCGTAAAATGGATCTGTCCACATGTGTGGATTTGGATATCCGCCTTCTGGGAATGACTCATCGTAGATCCATTCGGATTTCGGGAGTACAGTGTTACCCAGTCTGAGGATTACAGTGTCAGATTGTTTGTTTGCTTCTGCGAGCTTTAGGGTTGGGACTTCAAGGAAAAGCCCGTTGGCTATGATCAAGTCGGCTTTGGAGAGTAGTGAGACTGTCGAGGGAGATGGTTCATATGTGTGTGAATTGGTTCCCTCGGGTATCAGTCCGTTCAGGGCAATCCTTGTACCCCCAATATTTTCTACAAGACTTGTAATCGGTGATACAGTTGCCACGACTCTGATACCAGAAGATGCGTCGTTCTTTGGGTCGTTGGAGGCTTGCGAACAGCCGATGGTCAAGATTAATACTAGTGCTAATAAAACTAACTTCTTCAAGAGTGCTTCCTTCCTGCCTGAAATGTAATTAAATGTTAATTGAGTTTTGATTTGCAATCAGTGCATGTTCCGGCTACTGCAAAGTTGTCGAGATCGGGTTCAAAATTAAAGTCATTCACTAAGCTGGCTCGAAAAGACTCGAGATAGTGCGGACTTAAAGAGAACGTCTTCTCACATTTCCTGCAAAGCATGTGATGATGTTGGCCGTCACGCGTGCGTAATTCATAGGTATGCTTGTCGCCGATGCCTATCTCGGTAATGACGCCTATATCCCTAAACAAGTGTATGGTCCGATATACGGTCGCTAGGTCAAGATAAGGATAGGCCGTTTTGGAGGCTCGATATATCTCATCTATCCCTATGTGGTGTTGACTCTCCGCGATAGTGGACAACACCAACAGTCGTTGAGGTGTAAGTCGGTTACCAGTTTGTCGCAGTATAGAGACTGCATCGTCGTAATAAGTCATGCGATTGGTTGCACCTGCAAAGATTTGCAATAGCTAAAATTAGCATGAACTCCGATCCAATGCAAGACTTAATTTTATGACTGTTCTTTAGTGCTAATAGATATACTGCGTGCTAAAATATTTTTCATTATCTAAGTATGCGTGGAGTGGTGTGGTATTAATGGCTTTTGATGAGCCCTTACAGTCACGAAGAGTCGGAGAAGTTATCGAGTCAGATACTTATTCGGTGGTCGCCCAATGTTACGAGCTTTATATGGCTCCTCCTATTGGTAGCGTTATTACCATTGGGACCCCACCTGTGTATGCGATAGTAAAGCTTATAAAGACCGAACCCTTGGACCCAAGTCGACCAATTTTGGCCAGGGGAGAGAATGCCCAGACTGAGTTGCAGGTATACGAGGATAATCCTCAGATTCCGAGGCTGCTTACGACACGTTTTGAGGGTCTATTGATAGGTTATCAAGAAGATGAGATTGACAGAGCTTATCTCCCTCCGGTGCC
>JAPNTN010000110.1:0-2733 GCA_027249445.1 Dehalococcoidia bacterium
GTGGTTACCCTGGCGTCCCTGAATAAACGTTCTACCGGTGCTTCTTTGAAATACCCGTATCCGCCGTGTACTTGAATCGCTTGTGAAGAGACATTAACACACATTTCAGATGCAAGTAATTTTGCCATTGAAGCTTCAGTGTGAAACGGCATGTTTTCGTCTTTTAACGTGGCAGCCTCCATGGTTATTGCTCTAGAAGCATGAACTTGGGTAGCCATGTCAGCTATCATGAATTGTATTGCCTGGTGGTTAGCTATAGGTTTCCCAAAGGTCTCCCGCTGCTGTGCATACCTGACTGCATGTTCGAGAGCTGCTTGCCCGATACCTACGCATTGCGCGGCGACGACTATTCTACTAGTATCCAAGATATCCATAGCGTATTTGAATCCTTCTCCTTCTTCTCCTAGTAAGTTATGTGCAGGTACAGGAGTGTTTTGGAAAAGTACTTCATTAGTCCCTGAACCCCGGATGCCCATTTTGCCTTTTTGAGGATTGACTTGGAGTCCTGGAGAACCTTTTGGTACAACAAATGCGCTAATTCCTTTGTGACCTTTTGATCTGTCTACCGTGGCGAAGACAACTATTGATTCAGCTACTTCGGCGTTGGTTATAAATATTTTAGACCCGTTTAAGAAATATGTTCCGTCTTTTTCTGTGGCGGTTGTTTGCAGGGCTGCTGCGTCTGACCCTCCATCGGGCTCAGTTAATGCCCATGCGGCTACACCTTTCCCACTTGCTAATGGTGGTACCAATCTTAGCTTTTGCTCCTCGTTTCCGAAGCGATATATAGTGGAGGTGCCAAGAGATAGATGGGCTATCAGTGTCGTACTAGCTGATACATCTCCCCGAGCTGTTTCAGATGCAGCGATGACGGTTTGCCGGTATCCCCCTCCGCTTCCACCGTACTTTGAGTCAATACCTATGCCAGTTAATCCGAGTTGACCTAAGCCTTCCCAATTCTCCCAGGAGAATTCTTCTTTTTCATCGACTTCTTGGGCTCGTGGCGCTAGTTCCCTATCAGCGAAATCACGAACCAGCCTCTGTAGCATACGTTCTTCTTCATTTAGCATCTGCGTAGTCATTTAATACTCCAATATCTCGAATGGGTAAATTTGTTTATATGGAGGCTATTTCAGTTTGCTCTCCGAATACTTCTCTGAAAACTTGGGATATCTCACCTAGAGTGCAATAGTTTTCGATACACTTAAGGATAGCTGGGACGGTATTCGTGTCTGTTGCAGCTATTGTCCTAAGGTCAGATAGCATTGTGGCTACAGCCTGGTTGTCCCGGCGCTCTCTCAATCTTTTTAACCTGTCTATTTGCTCTGCTACTGCGTCGGTGTCAACTTTAAGAAGTCCTGCAATGGGAGGTGTTTCAGTGACGTATTGGTTTACTCCCACGACTATCCTCTCTTCTGAGTCGATCTCGATTTGGTGCTTATATGCGGATTCACCGATCTCACGCATTTGATAACCTTGTTCAATGGCGGCGACGGCACCGCCTAGGTCGTCAATTTTGTTGATCTCGGCGAAGGCTGCTGTTTCCAATCTATCGGTTAGATTTTCAATGTAATAGGATCCTCCTAAGGGATCAACCACATCAGTTACACCTGTTTCGTGTGCGATTATCTGCTGTGTCCTCAAAGATAGTTGAGCAGATTCTTCTGTCGGCAGGCTTAGTGCCTCGTCCTTAGAATTTACGTGGAGTGATTGAGTTCCGCCTAACACCGCCGCCAGACCCTGTATAGTACTACGGACAACGTTGTTGTCTGGTTGTTGCGCGGTAAGGGTTACGCCTGCTGTTTGGGTGTGGAAACGCAAGGCTATTGAACGAGGATTCTTTGCTTTAAACCTTTCAGACATTATCTTCGCCCATATCCTTCTAGCAGCCCTAAATTTAGCTACTTCCTCCAAAAGGTTATTCTGTGAGACAAAGAAGAAAGATATTCGGGGTGCGAAGTCGTCCACATCTAGACCTGCCTTAATAGCTGAGTCGACATATGCTATGGCATTAGAAAAAGTAAAAGCCAGTTCTTGTACTGCCGTAGCTCCCGCTTCCCTCATGTGATAACCGCTTATGCTGATACTATTCCAACGAGGTATGTTATCTGAACAGTATTTGAATATATCTACTACTAGTTTCATAGATGGAATGGGTGGGTAGGAGTAAGTTCCCCTGGCGATATATTCTTTCAATATATCGTTTTGTAGGGTTCCACTAAGCTTGTCTTGTGCTATACCTTGTCGTTTAGCAGCGGCTATGTATAGGCATAGTAGGATGCTAGCGGTGCTGTTAATAGTCATAGAAGTGCTGACTTGGTCTAGTGGGATTGAATCTAACAAAATTTCCATATCTTCTAGTGAAGATATGGGAACCCCTACCTTGCCAACCTCTCCATTTGAGAATGGGTGGTCTGAATCGTAACCAATTTGGGTGGGAAGGTCGAATGCAACTGATAATCCGGTCTGACCTTGTTCGAGTAGATATTTAAATCTTTCATTGGTATCTTTGGCGGTGGAATATCCTGAGTATTGGCGCATAGTCCAGAGCCGCCCCCTGTACATGCTAGGTTGTACGCCTCTCGTATATGGGTATTCTCCTGGAAAGCCTAGGTTTTCAATGTATGAGGCTGAAGTTTGGTCGGTATCTTCCACTGAATACACGGCATCGATTTCCAACCCGCTGTCGGTGGTGAAGTGGTCTGATGATTCACCGAAGCGTTCAATGGATGG
>JAPNTN010000111.1:0-2712 GCA_027249445.1 Dehalococcoidia bacterium
GGTATATATGAGAAACTTAGGTTGCAGTGGAATATCCCATAGAGATATAGTTTCGACATCCTGATTAATGGTCTCCTTAAAGGCAATATAACAGGCTGGTTTATACCCTAAGCACGTGGATTTCTACTGGGTAATGGGAATTGCGTTTAAACCGGTTGTAGGTTGTATTGATACCCACTCGTTTCCATTTTCAAGGCTAATATTAACCGCTTCAATAACCGATGTTGATACCAGTGCGTTTGTAAATGATGGTCTCATTACCTCAAGAATTGTACGATCAACATTATCAGAGACTACTTGTATCACATCTTCAATGAATCTGGTGATACTCTTTGGACCGTAACCGTGTACCCCCATTTGATCCTCATCGTTCTTGTATATTTGGGAGAAATACGGATTTATTTCCTCCATGCCACTTGAGTTTTCAGTTATTAATTGTACCCCGCGGTTTTTCTGGTCGGCTTGGAATCTTCCATTGGAGCCTACAACTGTTATTTTCTGGTCGGACATTGCTGATGTGCTATTAGGGTCGATCCAGTTAGTGGTTATCGTAGATATAAATTTCATCCCACTGGGAGCTTGCCATTCTATTATGGCTTGTATGCTGTCTGGGTAGCTAGAGGTTATGCATTGTGATGTAGCGAGTGCCTTTACTGGGAGAGCGTTCGTTAAAAAATATATTAAATCAACGTAATGTACCCCCAGATATTGAAAAATATTCGTTTCATTTATCCAGCTACTAAATATATCTCTGACTAGTCGCTTTTGACTATATTCAACTGTTATGTATGATAAGTCGCCCAGCTTCCCATCAGATATGGCTTGTCTCAATACTAAATTAGATTCATCAAATCTTTTGTGAAATTCTACAGCGCCATAGATATCGTAAGAATTGGCAAGCTCTATTAATCGCAATCCTTCGGAGACAGTTGGTGTAAATGGTTTAACGACCAGAGGGTGTATCCCATGTTTTATGACCTCAGCTGTGATTTGGTAATGTAGATGGTCGGGCACTGACACGATAGCACAGGCGGGTTGAGATGTTTCAGAGATAGCAGTCTGATAGGAGGAGGTGTCGTGTCCTATCTTTGGATATCCTATGATATCGGTAGTAGTTCCGAGTAATTTGTTCAACCCGGTTAGGCGTTCTTTAAGTTGATTTATGCTGTCTTGGGAGGTAGCTGCAACACGAATTTGTCCAATTAATCCGCAGTTATGCATTTGTACTAAAGTTGGAAGGATTGTGCCATAGCTAGAGGTTCCCCTGCCGCCTACGTACATTCCGGCCCCTATGACAAGAACTTCGGGTATCACATTCACCACTAAACTCCTAGATTGTAGTCTTATTTATGGGTGGACTTGTAAGTCTGATAAATCGTCGTATGTTACTTTATAAGAGGAACTGTTGTTTCTAGCTTTTAACAGATTTTCTGCTATCATCAGGTCCTCTTCGGTCTTTATGATTATTGCGGATTCTTTACTGACGGCATAATACCCTAGTTTTCCAGATAATAGAGCGTATCCCTTGTCCTCATATTCTTTTATAAATGTCGAACTCTTCCACATCATTACCGAATATACAAAAGATTGAACTGGTATCAAGTCCTGAGTCTTTGCAAATAATCCTTGTGTTGAAAAATTTATGGGATTGTTTTCGTACACGCAATGTACTTGATGGTTTCCAACGGTTATCAGTGAGTCTAGATCGTTGTTTAAAAAATATTGGACTACATCATGAATTTCATCAGGCGTTTGGAGGGGCGATATTGGATTGACCCATGCGACGATATCACACGGATAGTGTTGAACGAAATCATATATGACGTCATCGGACTTGGTTTGTGAAGATGCCAGAACTGGGTCTCTATAATAAAAGTCGACTTTATATCGTTCTGCTATTTGGCTCATCATTTTACCATCTGAATTGACTACCACCTGATCAAAAGACTGGGATTCGTTAGCTGCGTTAATTGCGTAAGAAATTAATGGTTTGCCGTCTAATAACGCCAGATTCTTCTGTTTAAGCCTCTCGCTACCCATTCTAGCCGGTATCATTGCGGTTATTCTCATCGCAACATTATCTCCTATCTGGTCTGCGTTTTAGAAGGCCAATTCCGTCGTTTTTTCGAGTCAGTATCTTGAATTCATATGGGCAGTTGATTCGGCGCCAGAACTTCTTTTCACTGATTTGGTCTAGAAAATCATTAATAGCAATGAGTACGCCCTGTTTGCTAGTGTTCATGTGTTCGGTCGGAATTAATGAGGGATCATAATACAAGTCGCTCTTTGCCCATACACCGGAGACATCATTGAATAGTAATATGTCTCCTGATTTCGATATTCTGTGAATATACGATAATTCCTTCATTACGGTGTAGTAATTGTGGTCCCCATCAATTAGATAAAAGTCGTACCCTGAAAAATCAGGCAATGCTAGAAAATCTAAGCTCCGCTGTTTAAAACAGGTCCAATATTTATCCAGACCTTTACTGAATGCCTCCTCAATGCCGGTGGGCTTTATAGTAGGTTTTTCTAGCTCGTCATTTCCCCGTTTATAGATATATCCGTTCATTGGGGCATGCAAATGTTCCGGTATGTCACCAGTCCAGGCAACTGGATCGATAGAGGTCAGCCTCGAGTCATTTTTTGAACACCAATCGAGTAATTTTAGGGTGTTGTGGCCGTACAATACCCCTATTTCAAGTATATTAG
>JAPNTN010000112.1:0-4669 GCA_027249445.1 Dehalococcoidia bacterium
ATCGGATGGGCTCTAAACGAAGAGTATTACATGGGTGATCAGGACCAGATGGTTAATTCAAGTTTCCTAGATTATAGGATGCCAACGAGTCTGGATTTGCCAATGATCGATACAGTGATCGTCGAAGTTGCTAATCCAGGGCATCCATATGGTGTTCGAGGCGTGGGTGAGGTTCCGATAGTCCCCCCAATGGCTGCTGTAGCAAACGCCATCGCAGATGCTCTGAACTTGCGTTTGACACAGATGCCGATGTCTCCAGGTGCTGTCTTGGAAGCTATATGGAGTAATAACGGAGAAGTTGTACAAGCTGCAGACGATTAATAGAATCTAGTTGCTAACACACGTAATTCACCCCGGTAGCGATCTTATTTCGAACCGGGGTGAATGGTTTTTTGGGTAGATGAAATTTAAGTACTTCTGGAGGAATGTATGGCACGAGTACCTTTTGCTGATAGGAACAATATGGATTCTGAAGGGCAAGCTATATGGGATGAAATAGACCAAAGTAGGGGAGGAGTAGCTAGGAATTATGCTGCTTTGTTGAATAATCCTGTTGCAGCTAAGAATTTTGCGACTCTGGGCGGCTACGCAAGGTTTGACACACCCTTGGATCCAAGGGTGAAAGCATTGGCCATTCTTACAGCTGCAAGAGAAGCCTGCGGGCATTATGTATGGACCGTAAACCAGAGGGGAGCTAAAGCGGCGAATATTAGCGAAGATGTAATATCAGCCATCCGAGAATATCGAGCACCGGCTGGGCTCAATGATCAAGATGCTAACGTGGTGCAGTTTGTATTAGAGATATTAAGACAGCACAGGGTTTCAAATGTTACGTATCAAGCTTTGGAAGAACAAATAGGGGCTAGTGCGATTATAGATATGATGGTCGTTGTCTCGTATTATCATGGGCTAGCGCACTGCCTTCAGGCTCTCGACGTCGAACTACCTGAAGGGACTTCATCTGACCTTACTTATTAACTCGACTGGGTTTAGTGATAAAAGCTTGAGTTTAAATACCGGAGGTTTCTCTTCATGACTCCACACAACGCATTTGATCCTTTAGCTAAAGTAGCTGGGTGGCCAAATTCCATTTGCAAAGGTCTATTGGTTGACGGAGATTGGGATCCTATCTTGCCTACATCTTTCCGAATTGGGGAAGCTGCTGTTGCGTCACTGTCTGCAGTGGGGTTAGCTGCCGCACGATTATGGCAATTAAAGACTGGTACCAGCCAAGAAGTGTCAGTAGATACTCGTCGAGCAACTGCTTCATTGCGCAGCGGAAAATATATGAAGATGGACAATTCTGTTGTCTCTACCGATAGGAATACCATCATGGGAACGTATCCAGCTATGAATGGTAGATGGAGCTATTTGCATTGCAATTTTCCTAATCATCGGGCAGCTGCTTTGGACGTTCTAGGAGTCGATGAAGATCCCACTGAGGTAAAAAAAGCGGTTGCACGGTGGGATGCATTGGAGCTTGAAGAGGCGATAATAAAAGCTAAAGGTGCCGGGGGAATGGTTAGGTCTATAGAGGAGTGGTCACGCCACCTCCAAGGCCAGGCAATTGCAGATTTGCCGCTTATGGAAATAATTAAGGTTGGAGAAAGCCCTCCTGAAAAATTACCGGATGGTGACAGACCTCTCTCAGGTATCAGAGTGTTAGATTTGACTAGAGTCCTTGCTGGTCCGACGTGTGCGAGAACATTGGCAGAGCATGGGGCTGATGTTCTGAAGATTACAAGCGATCATCTCCCTAACATCGGATATCAGGAGTATGACACGGGTCACGGCAAATTGTCCGCTAATTTGGACCTTCGGAACCAGAGTGATTCGGATGCCTTGAAAGAACTTGTTAGAAACGCTGATGTGTTCTCTCAGGGTTATAGACCTGGAACATTAGGTAATCGAGGCTTGTCGGTTGAAGAATTATCAGAATTGCGTCCTGGTTTAGTCTATGTGTCGCTAAGCGCATTTAGTCATAAAGGCCCTTGGGCTTCTCGTAGAGGGTTCGATACAGTTATTCAGACCGTCAGTGGTATAACTGATCGACAAGGTCAATTGTTTCCGGGCTCGGTACCTGGTCCCCAGTTTTATCCAGTGTCAGCTATTGACTATCTGACTGGGTATTTAATGGCTTTCGGAGCCCTTGTGGCTTTAGAAAGGCGTGCTATAGAGGGTGGGAGCTGGTTGGTTCGGATTTCTTTGGCCCAGACTGGAAAATGGCTAGTTGATTTAGGTCAAGTTGCGGAACCTGATCTGGTAGATGTATCACCTGAGTTCTTGGAGGATGAAATACTACATTGGACTACAGAATCTGCAACACCTATGGGTAGGCTGACCCATTTGAGTCCTGTCCTAAACATGTCAGAAACACAGCCTTACTGGTCCAGACCATCAGTTCCCTTGGGCTTTAACGATCCCGTATGGCCAAACTAGCGACATAATTAAAGGAGCGGCCGGCCCCCGAAGGGAGAAGCCGCTGAGGGAGCGGCTTACTACCGGTCGCTGTGCTACAAAGTGTACTATTTGTTCGTAAAACGCGCAAATATTGAAATATTTAGTGCTAGTGATAGCAAAAGCATTCGATCTGTAGTTTAGGAGTAAAGACATGCAGGATTATGGTAGTCGCCTCGAAGGGAAAGTAGCGATAGTTACTGGCGCTGGAGCGACCGGAACAACCGAAGATTTTCTAGGAATAGGGCAGGCCATATCGATATTGTTATCGAGACAGGGCGCGCAAGTGTTATTGGTAGATCGAGATAAATCTAACGCGGAGGCAACAGAGTCTCAGATAAGGGAGGACGGTGGACAAGCTACAGTTTTTGTCGGAGATGTGACTGACGCGAAATCTTGTAGCGATATGAGCAAAGCAGCTGTTGAAGCCTATGGTCGCGTTGATATTTTGATTAATAATGTTGGGATAAGTGGGCCAGGTTCTGTAACTGATGTAGATGAAGAATTTTGGGATACTGTAATAGATGTTAATCTAAAGTCAGTGATGTTGACGAGTAAATTTGTAATTCCTGTAATGATTGAATCAGGGGGAGGGTCGATAGTAAATCTGTCCTCGATTGTAGGGTTGCGCGCCGGAGCTGGTCGCCCAAGTCACCCTTACGCAGCTTCTAAAGGTGGGATAATTGGCCTAAGCAATTCTATGGCTGTTCACTACGGAAGGCAAAATGTCAGGGTTAACTGTATAGCTCCGGGGCATATTTACAGTCCAATGGTGGCTAGGCATACTTCGGAAGAACTATTGGAATTGCGCCGTAAAGCTGGGCCGCTCGGATTTAACGGGACTGCTTGGGATGTAGCCTGGGCGGCTCTATTTTTAGCGTCCGACGAATCTCGTTGGGTTTCAGGGATCACATTGCCCGTTGATGCTGGCTTGTTGGCTGCAACTCCACTAGCTATGTATCCGCATTTAAAAGAGAATTAGTCAATAAATCTATTCTTTAGAAGTTAATAATGGGAGGAACTTATATGGCGCGGTATCTTTATATAGTCAGCATGGATATCCCTGAAAGCTTAGAGTCTGAATTTAACCGTATATATGACACTCAACATATTCCTAATATCTTGAATGTGAACGGTGTTGAGAGTTGCACTAGATATAAGATGGCATCAACTGATGTTGATGGCACTGCGAAATACACGGCCATATACGAGATAACAAACCCAGAAGTTCCATTCAGTAAGGAATGGCAAGGTGAGTCTGATAAAGGAGACTGGCCTGTGCAAATACGCCCAAGTACCCAAAACAGATCTCATATAGTGCTTGAAAAACTGTAAATCTACTACTCAACTAGATTAATGCTTATCGTGCGTTTTATTGGTGTGCGGTAGTAGTTATCTCCACTAGGTTGTCTGGAGCTCCGAATGACACTAATATTGCGGTTCTAGGTGGTGGGTCTGACGGAAAGTACTCAGAGTAAACCTTATTGAACCCGGGTAAATCTTCAGATTTTGTGAGGTAGCAGGTATTAGTTAGTACGTTGTCCAGGGAGGACCCACATTCTTCCAGGATGATTTTTATCCTTTCCAATGTGTAACGCGTTTGTTCTTCTATTCCATCTCCAACGGTGCCCTCCGTAGGGTGTCTTCCTGTGCAACCTTGAAGATAGATTATCCCTCCGAAAATGCTGGCCTGCGATAAGGGGTTTGTTCCGCCGGTTATATTGGCAGTATTTACGATTTGTTTTGCGCTCATGATGATCACTTTGTCCTTCATAGAGTAAGGTTGTCTGGTGGATTTCACATTTTTATAGTGAGATGCGTAATTTGAGATAAGTGATTATACCCTCTATAAAGTCACTGATAAAGCTCCGGATATTCTATATATTTATTGGAAAAACTGGCTAGTTGCTACCCGGCTTCAAAGTATGTAGAATTACCACTAATTTTCATCCGATACCAGTGTGCAGTTCGTTTATGTTTTGCTAAAACATGATCGTAGGACGACACTAAGGGGCGCAGAAACGAAATAATGAGATAAATATATCAGAATTATGGAGGTAAGGCGTATGCCTAGTATTGATGCCCGGGATATAAGGAATGTAGCATTACTATCTCACAGCGGGGCTGGTAAAACTTCTTTGAGTGAAGCCCTGTTATTTAATAATAGTGTGATCACCAGGCAAGGCACCGTAGAAGATGGAAACACGGTTTC
>JAPNTN010000113.1:0-2597 GCA_027249445.1 Dehalococcoidia bacterium
ATAATGTCGCCTTGGTTCAGATTGTTTGGAAACGAATCTAACGCTGCGTTTACAGAAGCTGGCATTGCCCCCAAATGGACGGGTTGATGGGCTGCTTGGGCAACCATGTGACCTGCTGGAGTAAATAAAGCACAGGAATAGTCTCTTCGTTCTTTTATATTTGGTGAATATGATGTTCTCTGAAGAGCTACTCCCATCTCTTCACATATAGAAATGAATAAGTTTTTAAAGACTTCTATACTTATGGCATCAACACCCATATCATCTCTCTGTATCTATATATCTAAATCTATGTGAGGTTTCTCAAGATATCGTGATCTGTTTTATAGCAACTCTGATAGGCTAATTGGTAGTGTTCTGTGCTCATGATGTCGCGGAGCATTGTTTCAGGTAATTGTTCAAACGGTCCGTTAGGATCGATTTGTGTTTTATGACAGTTCAAAGAGGCTATCTTGGTATCTACGTAACTTCGTACGTCAATAACGGTTGTGACTGCTTCATCGGGAGTGCCCAAGTCATTTAGGTTTTCACTGGCGAAAGGCGGTTTTATACCGAGTTCATAAAGCGTTTCCCAAATTCTTTGAAAATCTGATTTCGGAAAACATACGAAGTATAAAGCACATTGCGTACTACTTTCACGTCTGAGGATTTCAAGATATGCTTCTCTGGTATAACTACTGATAGTTTTATGATCGGGATGGCCATATCCACCTGTAGGATCATGTGTCAATATTACATCGGGATTTATACTAGATAGGATTGTGCTGATCTGATTAATAACCATAGCGGGTTCAGAATTAATCAAAGCATTGGGATGCCTGTTGTCTTGCGTGCCTTCCATCCCAGAATCGCGATAATCTAGAAATCTAATATCGTGTATTCCTGTGACTTTCATAGCACAGCGTAATTCTGATTTTCGTACAGAACCTAGTGTTTCTGGTGTAGCGAGACATGGGTCGCTAATTTCTCCAACGTCCCCGTTAGTGGCGCATACTATTGTTATCGAATGTCCATGGCTAGCCAGCATGGCTAAAGTGCCTCCGGAGCCAAACCCTTCGTCGTCCGGATGAGCAAAGATTCCTACTATCCGTAAAGGTTTGCTTTTATTAGTCATTTGAGTTGGTTTCTTCTTTATTTTGATCAAATTCTAATAACATGTTGCCATAGAAGTCTACTGTTCCAGACCATTTAGGAGGAATCACTGTTGTGGTATCTGTTTGGATAATCAGAGCTGGACCGCATATTTTATTGCCGTTTAATAGGACGTCACGATCGTACAATATAGTGCTTAATGGCCCCTCTCGATAATGTACTGAGTCTTCTCCAATAATCGCAGCAGCGGGGTCTGTTCCATAATAGGGAGATGGCACATTTGACGGCTTTTCCACTTTTATCATTACTCTTACACGCAGGTTAACTAATTCTATAGGTTCACTTTTGTCTGCATACCCGAATCTCTGCAAATGTGCTCTCTGAAATCTTGATGAAATTGCTTTCATTAGCTCTGCAGGCCTATCAAGTCTAGGGCAGTCTATTGTGATTTCGAATGATTGCCCGATATATCTAATATCCAGAAATCTCTTGAATTCCATATTGGAGTTATCCAAGTTTTCTCCGATCAGTTCAGCACTAGCGCTGCTCTCCATTCCTGCAAACTCTTCTACCAGTTGTTCATGATTTAGATCAATATCTTTAACCATTATTGTCCGGGAATAATCCTTCACTATATCTGAGATTGCGACCCCAAACGCAGACAGTATTCCAGGATACTTAGGAACAAGCACACGGGATATTCCAAGCTCTTCCGCTAATTCGCATGTATGCAGTGGGCCTGCACCTCCAAATGGTACTAAAGTAAATTCCCGTGGGTCATATCCTCTTTCAAGAGATATGCTTCTGATGGCCCTTTCCATGTGGGAATTTACAACTCGTATGATCCCCATCGCTAATGATTGTGGAGCTATTTTCATAGCTTCGCTCATTTGTTTTATTAATGCTGAGCTTGCTGATTCGTCTAAGGTTATTGCTCCACCGAGGAAATGATCGGGTCTTATTCTACCTAATACGAGATTCGCATCTGTAACCGTTATTTCTGTCCCGTTCCCATAACACGCTGGGCCCGGGTCTGCTCCAGCGGATTGTGGTCCAACTGTTAAGGCTCCACCACTATCTACCTGAGCTATCGAACCTCCTCCGGCTCCTACTGTGTGTATCTCTATCATCGGTACTCCAATTGGGTAACCTCCTATATTGGAGGATGATGTTTGCTGAATGTGGCCTGGGCATAATGATACATCCGTAGAAGTCCCACCCATGTCCAATGTGATTATATTTTTTATGCCTGCTTCACAAGCTATGTGGAATGCTCCAACCACTCCGCCTGCTGGCCCACTGAGCACGGTACGTACGGGTTCCTCTGCAGCAAGTCTTGCCGTAATGCTTCCTCCAGATGATTGCATTATTCTTAATCCTGAACCTAATGACGATTCCAGTTTCCTCAGGTATCGAGACATGACAGGGCCAACATACGAATTTACCACTACGGTCGAGGTTCGCTCATATTCGCGGAATTCCGGCAATATTTGGCTGGACACTGA
>JAPNTN010000114.1:0-13095 GCA_027249445.1 Dehalococcoidia bacterium
TGATTGTGTTAGTTATACCCGCAATATTCGCTAATGTAGTGGCACCACATCATCCAACGGTAGGGAAACTGAGTGAAAGACTTCAACCTCCGGTGGGAGTAAGTGGTGAGACTGTTAATGGAGTGGTGCTTTCAAAAGCGGGAACTTGGTCTCACATCCTTGGAACTGATAAGCAAGGTAGAGATATCCTCAGTCGAATAATCTATGGTGCGAGAGTTTCCTTAACAGTCGCGGCTGTATCAATAGCTATAGCAGGCTTCATTGGGACGACTTTAGGTCTGATAGCCGGATATTTTGGTGGAAATATAGATCATTTGATAATGAGACTTGTGGATATAGCGTTAGCGATACCAGGTATATTACTGGCGCTGGTTCTAGCAGTGGCTCTAGGGCCTAGTTTTAGGACTGTAATAATTGTAATCGTACTTGTGTTCTGGTCGCGGTATGCTAGGTTGGTTAGAGGTGAAACACTCAGTATAAAATCTCAAGATTTTATCAACCGCGCCCGAGTAGCCGGAGCATCGAATTTAAGGATAATAACTCGCCATGTATTCCCAAATGTGGTGAACACTGTAATTGTATTAGCAACACTAGAAGTAGGCCAGGTGATTTTGCTGGAAGCAAGCCTAAGCTTCTTAGGCGCTGGATTGCCAAGACCTACTCCTGCTTGGGGGCTAATGGTAGCTGATGGGAGGGAATTAATCGTGTCCAGCTGGTGGGTGGCTTTCTTTCCTGGGTTAGCTATATTGTTAGCTGTGATGTCGATGAACTTAATGGGTGATTGGTTGAGGGATAAGTTGGATCCAAAACTTAGGAATTTGTAGATATGAGCTTGTCAAATAGCAGTATAGTCCTTGAAGTAGAAGATCTTAGAACTTACATCTATACACGTACGTCGATTGTAAAAGCTGTGGATGGTATAAGTTTTAACTTAAGAAAAGGCGAAACGTTGGGGATTGTTGGGGAATCGGGATGTGGCAAAACTATGACTGCTTTGTCATTGTTGCGATTGGTACCTAGGCCTGCGGGTAAGATAGTTACTGGAGAGATAAGGCTAAATGGATCTGATTTAGTTCGGAAAACTGAAGACGAAATGAGAGAGGTCCGTGGCCGGCAAATCTCCATGATACTTCAAGACCCGCAAACTTCTTTGAATCCAGTGTTTAATATCGGAAACCAACTGGGAGAATCGCTATCTATAGCGAGAAAAGATGATCGTAAAGGACTCGCGTCGCGTGCCGTTGACGCATTGAGAAAGGTCAATGTAGCAGCTCCAGATAGGAGGCTAGAAGATTTCCCCCATCAGATGAGTGGAGGAATGAAGCAACGTGTTGTGGGAGCGATAGCTATGTCATGTGAGCCTTCTGTGATTATTGCTGATGAGCCTACAACTGCTTTAGATGTAACCATACAATTACAATATTTGAGACTGCTCAAGGATATTCAGGCCGAAACGGGCCTTGCAATAATATTTATTACACATGATTTCGGGGTTGTGGCACGTATGTGCGATCGAGTGGCTGTCATGTATGCTGGTCGCATAGTCGAAGAGGGTTCAGTCCGAGATATATTTAATAATCCATCGCATCCATATACTGAAGCGTTGATCCAATCTGTTCCGAAATTGGAAGAAAAAGTAGAGAGATTATATTCTATCGAGGGACAGCCTCCGTTGCTCTCTAATTTGCCGGATGGATGTCGGTTTGCCGATAGATGTCCGCATGCTAAGGAAATGTGTACTACTGACTACCCTGATCCTTTTAACATATCAGAGGGTCATACGGCTAATTGTTGGAGGTTAGATTCTTCATGGTAGAGAATGCACCGCTACTGGAAGTAAAAGGTTTAAAAAAACATTTTCCGGTGAATGAAGGCTTAATACTTATGAAGACAGTAGGGCATGTGCAGGCCGTCGATGGTGTAAGCTTCACTATCAAACAGGGCGAAACGCTCGGTTTAGTCGGTGAATCTGGTTGTGGGAAGACTACCACTAGCAAGTTGATACTGAGGTTAGAGCAACCTACTGAAGGACAAGTCCTGCTAAATGGTCAAGATATATATGGTTTCAAAGGTCAAGATCTCAAGAATTATAGAACCGAAGTTCAGGCAGTGTTTCAAGATCCATGGTCGTCGTTAAGCCCAAGAATGAGGGTTAAAGATATAGTCTCAGAACCTCTGATAGTAAATAGGAAAGTATCTGAAACTGAGAAGAATGATCGTATAGCAGAGGTCATGGCTCAAGTTGGGCTGCACCCCGAACAAGCCGATAATTACCCGCACGAGTTTAGTGGTGGTCAAAGGCAACGGATAGCCGTAGCTAGTGCTCTTTCATCGTATCCTAAATTAATAGTCTTAGACGAACCTGTTTCTGCCCTTGATGTCTCTATAAGAGCTCAGGTCATGAATCTGATCAAGGATCTGCAGGAAGAATATAATGTGAGTTATCTCTTGATTGCCCACAACCTCGCTACGGTGCGGTACATGGCACATCAAACAGCTGTCATGTATCTAGGTCAAATAGTAGAATATTCTGATACAGAAGAGTTGTATCAAAATCCGTTGCATCCTTACACGAAGGCGTTGTTCTCAGCTGCTTTGCCATCTCATCCGGACTTGATACAGGAAGAAATAATATTAACAGGAGAAGTGCCTTCTCCTATTAATCCTCCGAAAGGTTGCAGGTTTCATCCTCGATGTCCTTTCGCAATGGATCGTTGTGCAGAAGAGATACCAATTCCGCAATATGTTAGTCCGGGTCATGAAGTAGCTTGTCATTTGTATTAATCAAAGAGATTTAAATTCCGCCTCTGATTTTCTGTTGTGCGACTGGTAGTTTGTGTTTTTGATCAGATCTTTTCTCATAGCTAAATCTCGTTTTTATTATGGTTGGGTGATTGTATTCGCTTCTGGCTGTGCGATGTTTGCTCGGAATGCGAGTGGCAGTCTTACGTTATCAGTATTCCTTTACCCTATGTCCAGAGACCTAGGGTGGAGTAGAACTCTGATAGCGGGTGGATCTAGTGTGGGTGGAATAATATCGATCTTGGGTTCACCTATATCTGGTTGGGCGGTTGACCACATTGGGTCCAAATGGGTTTTGGTCATTGGGGTATTGACACTGGGAATTAGCACTTTTTGTCTGGGGATTATAACTAATATCCAGTCTTTCTATTTGTTCTATGGACTTGGTCGGTTCTTATTCATTGGCCCGATACCTATCGCGGCATCAGTTGTAGTTTCAAGGTGGTTCGTAACAGTCCGAGGTAGAGCCATGGGGGTCCTATTCCTGTGTCAGTCTGCAGGAATGGCCCTTATACCTTATCTGGCGGCGTTAACTATACAAGGCGTTGGATGGAGATCAACGTGGATTTTACTAGGGATTGGAGTATGGGCTGTGGCATTATTGCCTGTGCTGTTATGTATTGTACAAACGCCTGAACATGTTGGACTGCATCCTGACCCTAGTGGTAGTACTGTAGAAAGTGATACGTCGAAAACCGTGTTCTCAGCTGATGGTGACTTTACATTAAAGCAGGCTATGGGGACCAAGGCGCTCTGGATATGTGCCGTCACAACGGGTTTGATGTTCTTAATTCAATCAGGTACCAACGTTCATCAAGTAGCCTATTTTATAGATAAAGATATATCAGCTTCCTGGGCTGCTCTGGCTGTAAGCGTAAGTGGTGTTACGGCCGGGCTTAGCAGTGTATTGTGGGGATGGCTTATAGATCGGTTTTCTCAGCGTTGGATATTCTGTTCAGTCGCTCTGATAATGGCAGGATCTGTCGGAGTGTTTCCTTTAATATCAGGACCTTTAGGGGCTCTAGGGGTTTCAGCATTATTTGGCATTTCTGTTGGTGGGATATTAGTGATTCCGCCGGTGGTGTATGCGCATTATTACGGTAGGCAATCTCTTGGTGTCATTAGAGGTGTTACTGAACCTTGTGTAGCTATTGGTCAGGCCGCTGGGCCGGTGCTATCAGGTGCTGTTTACGACGTAACTGGCAGTTATGGTTGGGCTTTTCAAGGTTTCGCTTTGTTGGCATTGTTATCGGCTATTGCGATTTTGTGTGCAGGAAGGCCGCGTCTGAATGGGTAGATGGTTGGTGATACTTAGTCTTTCTTAGACTTGTCCTCGACGAATGGTGATATCCACGACGTATTATCTTTGCCAGTGTGAGGACGTCCGGGTAGTATTCTGTATCTTAACGTTTCCCACAAACGGTAAACAATTGAGTATATTCCTATGCCCAGGCCAAATCCTACTGGTATGGCAATTAAACCTGCACATATAGTGAGACCTACTAGAAAATTCCCCTGTATATCCTCTGTGTCGTTTAGGACAGCTATTCTGTGATATCGAGCCCATATGGCGTACATGATATACGAGGCGGTAATTATGGAAGAGGCACAGCCAACAATAATATAAGGTATCCGCATTCTATGATCCAATTATGTGTGTTAGGTTGATGTCTATTATATTCTAATTAACTAGATATTTTAACAATATCTTTCCAATTGCATTTTTGTATTCCGATACTAAGTATTCAAGATTACTATTATCGTAACCGTGTGTATCGTAATAGTAATTATTAGGTTCATATAGTGCGAAATGCATACATGTGTTAATTGTGCAACTATAATATTAATTAATACGATGTGATTGTATTGCAAAATATGATGTTATATTCGTTGACAATCGTCATAATTATTTGTATAGTCTCGTCACTTTACAAGTATGCGCCTATGTAATACTTAGTATCCAAGTTTGTGTGTTGTCTGGATGCCTGGGTGATAACGAGAAGGAACGTCTCAGGGTCTAGGGTCGATCAGATGATGCTAGAGCAGATTAGACCGCTTGTAATTAGTAGGGAGGTAAACAAATGAAACTTTGTACCACAACGTCAATGAGATTGCTCTTGTCCATAGCAGTTATCAGTTTGCTGGTAGTTGCTGTGGCATGTGGCTCTTCGGCACAGCCAAAAGACTCGTCTGGATCAGCATCGCCCAAGGCAGCTGAATCTGGTGACGCTATAGGTGCCGGCGAGAAAATTACTGTTTTGGTAACTGACGTTCAAGATAAAAACTGGTTCACACTGTCAAATGGTGGGCCGGACTTGAAATATAGTCGCTTGGTTCATGAAGATATCTTTGCTACAAGGGGCAGAGGGGATCTGATACCTGGCGTAGCTAAAGAGTGGAAGATGTCAGAAGACGCTACCGCATGGACTGTTACTATACAGGATGGGATTAAGTTCCACGATGGTAGTGACCTTACGGTAGATGACGTAATATGGACATTGAGCTTAGAAAGAGATGGTGGAGAGAATGTAAATTCTGACGCTATCGGAAATAACCAGTGTGCCGATCCAAAGGAAGCAGCGTATGTTAAGTACACTGATAGCCTAGAGAAGACAGGAGATAATGAATTTACGTATACCCAGAATCGACCATCTCCCAACTTCCCATTTAACTTTTCTCAGAGTAACCAGGACACCAAAGCTTTGGTAATGTCCAAGGCTTATATGGCGCCTCAGATGAGTTCCTGTTTCGCTGAGTACGAAAAGAATCCCATTGGCGCTGGTCCTTTCAAATATGTTAAACATCAGGCTGGCGTCGAGTATCAAGTTGAACGATACGATGACTATTATCATCATCCTGGAAACGGGTTTGCTGACGATCGTCGAGCCAAGTTCGAATCACTGGACCTACGTATAGTGCTTGAGGCGGCTACTCGTGTCGCAGCTCTACAATCTGGTGAGGCTGACGTAGTAGAAGGTAATATCCAGATAGTTGATCAGCTAGAGAAGATCGATGGGGCTAATGTAGTCTGGCAAGATGAGTCAGCTCATAGTTGGTTTGTTATGGTCGACTGCTGGGAAGAAGACATGTGGTGCTATGATAAGAAAGCCCGTCACGCTGTACAGTATGCTGCGGACTTTAAAACCATTGGGGAAGAGCTATACGGTAGAGGCGCAAGCTTGAAAGGTTGGGCTTGGGCTACCGAAAATGCTCTTGGATACACTCCTGAGTTGGATTACTATCCATACGACCCCGCTAAAGCTGCAGAACTATGGAAAGCTGCTGGACTGGGAGCAGATAACCCTGTATCTATAAAGATTCATACATGGGAAGCGGGTTCGTTCCCGATGCTTCCACAGGTTGCTGAACTGGTAGCAAAAGACTGGGAAGCTAACCTTCCGGGTATGAGCATCGAAGTTAATATTGGTGATCAGGGAGCTATCAAGGACGTCTGGAACAACCGCGAGATTCCTGGTGACGTTCTAATTAGGGATAATGAAGCTCGTTACGATGGTACAAGCATAACCCGTGGCGGATTCTGTAACGTTGGAACCGCATGGCGTGCTGTCAAGGATCCTGCATTTGAGCCTTGGAAGACCATTTGTGGTGAAGCTAGCAAGGCCCTAGATGATGCCTCCAGTACCAGGGAAGCGAGTTTCCAAACCGCTTACAAGTATTTGAGGGATGAGTCTCTAATGTGGGGCCCGTTCTTCTCAAACGTCCCGTGGGGGATAGGACCTCGTGTAGCAAGCTATGAACCATGGACCCTGGTGCCGTATTTCACAGCTCCATGGACTATAGAACTGAAGTAAGTTCAGAGATAACCTGAAAGGTTGTAGCTTTAAATAGGGGGAAGATGCCTGGCATCTTCCCTCTCGGCTAATTCGTACAACGGTTAGGAAAGACTATGTCGTTATACATACTTAGACGGTTAGGTGAGGGACTAGTTACGCTGATCGCGTTAAGTTTTGTAGTGTTCGGTAGTATCCATCTTACCGGAGATCCTGCAAGGTTTCTCATACCCGTCACTGAAGCCCATGATGAAGAAGTTTATCAGGCCCAGCGTGAGGCAATGGGGTTAGACAGGCCATTTATAATTCAATATCTCGACTTTCTGCAGGGAGCTCTTCGAGCCGAATTTGGTAAGTCATTTATTTACAGTGTGCCTGTGAAGGATCTCATTTTAGATAGGCTTCCGGCTACGGTTCATCTGGCCTTAACTGGAATGATAATGGCCTTCGCCCTTGGAATACCGTTAGGTATTCTGGCTGCCGTAAAACGAGATTCCATATTTGATAAAATCGGTCAAGCATTTGCTGTGTTTGGGTTAGCAGCTCCTCAGTTCTGGGTGGCGATTATGCTAATTATGATTTTGGGAGCACAGTTGACTTGGCTGCCTACGCATGGACGAGGTGATATCGAGGGCTGGTGGCCTGAATGGCATCAGATACCGGATATGATTCATCATTTGATGCTCCCTGCCTTCGTACTAGCTATTACTGTTATAGCAGCAGTAATGAGACTTACTCGGTCTGCCATGTTGGAAATATTGGATAGTGACTTTGTTAAATTTGCCCAAGTAAAGGGACTATCCCACAGGTCTGTAATTTGGAAACATGCTGCTCGTAATGCTCTCATACCAGTCCTTACCTTTGGTGGCATTACTCTTGCAGGACTACTTAACGGTTCAGTGGTGGTCGAAGTGGTATTTGCTTGGCCAGGAGTAGGATTACTCTTACTGGAAGGTGTGAGGAATAGAGATTTTCCTATGACTGAAGGTGCTATTTTATTGTCTGGATTTTTCTACATAATAACTTCAGTAATTATAGACATACTCTACGGGTACGTTGACCCACGGGTACGTATCAGATAAGAGGGGTATAACGTGGCAGTTACAGATACAAATGTATTACAAATGACAAGTACCGCTAGTTGGCGGCAGCGTATTAAGGAAGCACGCCTGCCGTGGGTGCCCATGGCTATAATAATATTGGTTCTAATCCTAGGTATATTCTCAGAATTAATAGCTCCTTTTGACCCTGAAGCCAGCAATCTTAAAGCAAGAGTCATTCCTCCTTTTACAAATGGACAGTACATTCTCGGGACAGACATACTCGGTAAGGATATATTTAGCCGCTTAGTGTTTGGAGCCCGTACTTTACTTCAAGTCACGGTTCCTGCCATGGCTATCGCCGTTTTAGTCGGAACTGCGATCGGGTTAGTCGCGGGCTATTCGGGTAGATGGTTGGACGCGATTTTGATGAGAATAACTGATGCTACGCTGGGTTTTCCATCGATACTCGTGGCCATGCTAATAGTAACGTTGATCGGTACTGGCGTCTGGGGTGTTGTTTTTGCCGTAACGGCAACTACATGGGCACGGTTTGCTCGAATGATAAGGGGAGAAGTTCTGGGGACTAAAGAACGTGATTTTGTGTTGCTGGCAAAAATATTAGGGGTGTCACCTACCACTATCATGCTACGCCACTTGTTCCCTAATGTGATTAATACACTCATGGTTATGATTAGTCTTACAATTGGTCAAGTTATCCTGCTAGAAGCTTCACTTAGTTTCTTGGGATTAGGTATGAAACCTGGTGAGCCAGCGTGGGGAATTATGGTGGCTGAAGGAAGGGCTCAGCTATTGACGGTTTGGTGGTTAGCATTGTTGCCTGGAATAATGATTACCATCGTTGTTATGGCCTGTAATTTCTTTGGTGACTGGCTACGTGATTATCTAGATCCTAAATTACGCCGGTCTCGATAGATAGGTATATTCCGAAGGACAATGAGATGGAAAATGAAGTCATATTAAGCGTCAATGATTTGAGGACACATTTCTTTACTAGAAGCGGTGTTGTTAAAGCTGTTGATGGAATTAGCTTTGATCTCCGAAAAGGGGAAACACTGGGGATCGTGGGAGAATCAGGTTCGGGTAAGAGCATGACGGCCTGGTCGATATTGGGAATGGTCCCTAAACCATCAGGCCAGATCGTCAGTGGATCTATAATCTATCAGGGAGAAGACCTGATACAGAAATCAGAAGAAGATATGAGGGATATCAGAGGGAGTGGAATATGTATGGTAATGCAGGATCCACTGACATCGCTCAACCCAGTGTTCAGTGTCGGGAACCAGGTCCTCGAATCTCTTCGGCTCGAGTATTCGGAATCCAAGCAATCTTTAAGGGATAGGGCTGCTGATCTACTAAGTAAAGTTCGGATACCTGCTCCTGAAACAAGACTAGACGCCTTTCCTCATCAGATGAGTGGCGGAATGAGGCAGCGTGTCGTAGGGGCGATATCAATCGCCCGGTCGCCTAATATACTGATTGCGGATGAGCCTACTACTTCTCTAGACGCAACCATCCAACTTCAATATCTCAGATTGCTGAAAGATATTCAGGAGCAAACTGGGGCAGCAATAATATTCATCACTCATGATTTTGGCATAGTAGCTAGAATGTGTGATCGGGTTGCTGTAATGTACGCCGGAAAAATTGTTGAATATGCTGAAGTTGAGCAGCTATTTGATAATCCGGCACACCCATACACCGAGGCTCTTTTGAGGTCTGTGCCCGATCTTGATATAGACGTTGAAACTTTGCCATCTATCGAGGGTCAGCCTCCGTCATTGGATGATTTGCCGGATGGATGTGCTTTTGCGCCTAGGTGTCCAGTTGCATTTGAAAAATGTTCGGTGTATCCAGGTCACTATGATATTGAACAGGGTCACACCGCTCGTTGCTGGAGGCATGATGGCAGTTAGTAATGTATCTGAACTCGTTAGACTTGATGGCATAAAAAAACATTATCCAGTGAGCTCTGGGGGAATGCTTAGGAGAGTTCATGGTATGGTGAAAGCTGTCGACGGTATAAGTTTCTCTATGAATGAAGGTGAGACCTACAGTCTAGTTGGTGAGTCAGGTTGTGGAAAGACTACTACTTCTCGAATGGTATTAATGGCAGAACCGCCTACTGATGGTAGTATTTCCTATCAGGGTAATCCAATGACCTCCTTCAGTAATTCAGATAGACAAAATTTTAGGTCTTCCGTGCAAGCAGTATTCCAAGATCCTTGGAGTTCGCTCAACCCCAGGATGAGAGTAGATTCCATAATATCAGAACCAATTATTACGCATCAGAAGAGTGCGACTAAGAACGAAATTAAAGATCGAGTAGATGAGCTTCTCCAAGTTGTGGGGCTCCATCCATTTCATGCTTTTAGATATCCGCATGAATTTAGCGGTGGGCAACGCCAGCGTATAGCGATCGCTCGCGCCTTATCTACACAGCCGAAGCTTATAGTATTGGATGAGCCGGTTTCGGCACTTGATGTATCCATAAGAGCACAGATATTAAATTTGTTAAAAGATTTACAAGAAACTTATCAACTGAGTTATCTATTGATAGCCCATAACCTTGCTACGGTTAGATATATGAGCCATCGTGTTGGAGTCATGTATTTAGGAAAGATAGTGGAAGAAGCGGATCCCATCGAGTTATTTACTAATCCACTCCATCCATATACCAAGGCGCTTATATCTGCGTCACTACCATCGCATCCTAGACAGCAGCGGGAAGAGATTGTATTAACGGGGGAGGTTCCGTCTCCTATTGATCCTCCTAGTGGGTGTACTTTTCATCCGAGGTGCCCATTTGTCTTAGACCACTGTTCTACGGATATTCCTGTGTACAAAACGCCAGTGGAAAATCATTTAGTTTCATGCCACTTATACGAGCAAAGTTAAACCGTATACATTAGATCTAAGTCAATTCTTAGAGTTCAGTTATGGTTTCCATACAATCAGGTTGTACCCTGCTGTTAAATCTCTCCCCATAAATGACGCGTCCGCGTTTATCTTTACGTATGCGGGTTGATTGGATCCTATTGTTGTAATGGGACTGACGGAATCTGGCATTTGTCCCATTAGTATTGGAGTAAGATCCTCCATCGTGAATGTCCCTACATTATCGTAGACTGACCACGATTTGGTTCGGCTATCAAAATATATGAGATATACCAGGTTATCCTGAAGGGGAGCTATAGCTTCTGCTGTGGCTCCTGTTAACGGTGAACTGATTGATGATTCTTCTGGAGGATCATCACTAGCAACAGATTCGGTGGGGATTGGTGTAGCAGTTGGTTGTACTACTTCTGGTTGGATAGTGGCGGTTGGAGCAACCACTATTGTTGTAGGAGTAGGAGTATGTGTGGGTTCTGGTGTGGGCGTAGCCGGTATTGATGTAGGAGTCGCTGGCATAGGTGTGGCGGTGGGAATCACAGTAGTAGTGGGGTCTGTTCTTTTTGCAGTATTATCCTGGTCTGTCGGTGGGGAGCCGCATGCAATTGTAGCTGTTATTGTGGCTAAGATTACTGTGAATACCAATATGCTTTTACCAGTGTATACCATTACGTTTCTTCTCCAATTTATATACCAGTCTATTTATTCTACCCTAAAACTAAAAAAGAAAAACATCATCTGGTATACCAGATGATGTTTTTCTTTTTTAGTCTCTTTAAAGGTGTTACAGCTATTTTTTTGCTACTTGGACTATAAAATCCGGATCGTACATCTCGTATTCAGATTCGAAGTCTCCATACCTATCAACTGAAGTAAATCCTGTATCCTCAAACAGCCCAGTCAGATAATCCTGTCTAATAGGACACAAAGTGAGGTGATGTACTGAGCCGTCTTCGTATTTATAAAGGAATTTGATGGCTTCGTCGGTTATATATTCAGGGGTAACTTCAACGTTCTCTCCGGTGTAATAGTATCTATGTTTACTGCTGAATCCTTTATCTAGGATGCGGTCGTAATTTCTTTGATCTATTATGGCTACTCCGCCTTCGTTTAATACCGAGTAGATTTCCTTGAGGGCTGTAATTCTGTCTGTCTCGTCGAACAAGTGTGTGAATGCATTTCCTAGACATACTATGGCATCAAATTTCTCAGTAGGAAAAGCTTTTGTAAGGTTAGTCCATTCCGCTTCAACAAATCTCACGTTATCTAATCCAATACGTTCCGCGTTTTGTTTGGATTTTAATACCATGTTGGCAGACCCGTCTGCCCCTGTTACTTCAAATCCTGCCATGCTCAGTGTGACGGTGTGAAATCCGGTGCCGCATGCAATGTCTAGAACGGTCTTGGCCCCGACTTCTGTCAGAACTCTCTCGAAGAAGCCACCTTCATTTGCGTGTCTTCTCTCCCAGTTGATTAGCTCGTCCCACCTATCGACAAAAGTTGTCGAATATTCTTCTTTAAACCGGTTCGAAAGTTCGTTTAACTGTCGGGTATTCATGTGTTTCTCCTAGATTCTTTTGACTTATTATTTTGGTGTGTTGTCTCACTGATAGGATGATATGCTGACTGATAAGTAAAGCTACGAATCCACATGATCAGGTTTCTTAGCTATTATGAAAGTCCACCCTATTTTTCCAGCATTTGCCGATTCTACCCAGAATGAAAGGGCGTCAATGGTGTTATCTATGGTCTCTGCTTCAACTCTGGACAACAAATCAGTGCGATTTTCCTGAAGTCGGTCTCTGACCCACCCGTATGAACTTGCCACATATTGGGACCAGTCCTTGATGTCTTCAATCGAAAAGTTAAGTTGTGAGAGGGATGCCTGGTAATCTTCAACATCCCACATGTCTGGAGATTTGACTCGGTCGTATATCTTAACTCGATCTGATTCGGGAGTGGATTTCCTGACAAGTATGTCGGTGAAGGCTAATGTGCCGCCTGGAGAGAGAACTCTGTAACATTCCGACAATATCTTGTTTTTGTCTATTCCGTGGAGGAATGCTTCCTGGCTCCATACCACGTCGAATGATCCATCTGGATAATGTAGATCGTGGAAGTCGCCGTATTCAAAAGACAGCAGTGGGGTTAGATTTGCTTCTGCGGCACGATCAGTAGCTAGTTGCAATTCTTTTTCACTTATATTAGTGCCGGTAACATGGCAACCATGATTATCTGCTAAATATCTTGCGCTGGATCCATAGCCACAGCCTAGGTCAATGACCTTGGTAGTCGTGTTTAAGCTAATAGACTGCGCCATGATTTCATTTGTGTGCTCCATGGCATCAATGTGGTCGTAGGCGCGTCCGTCTGATCTTGGGATACCAAGATGTATATTGTCGCCCCAGATAGTCCTATAGATCTGGTCTGCAGGACCGTCGTAATAATCCTTAGTCAAGGTGACTAGGGATTGTATGTTTTCTTGATTCATTTTGGATCATCTCCTTAGAGAAGACCCGCCAAATTATAACTTATAACACTTATATCCT
>JAPNTN010000115.1:0-5782 GCA_027249445.1 Dehalococcoidia bacterium
AAAGTAGCTATGAAGACGTTAGGTAACGCCCAGGGTCTACCTGGAGTCGCTTCCGGCGGAACCGGTGACACTATTCCTTGAATGATAGGGCTAATGGAAAAGATGGTTGAGAGAAAGGCATCAGACCTATCCTATAAGCCTCATCTAGCCGAGTCTTATGAAGTAGCCTCCGACATGTCTAACATTATTATCAATGTCAGAAAGGGTGTTAAGTGGCATCACGGATTCGGTGAACTTACGGCTCACGATTTCGTCTTCAGCCAGAATGACGCTGGACTGGACAACCCAGATTCCACATACGGTAACCTCGGGTATATCCACCAGTATCAGGATACAAACGAGGCAGTTGACGACTACACGGTCAAAATGAACATTAAACAGTTCAGCATACTTTATGAACCAGTCATAATTGGCCAGACTTTCATGTACAGCAAGCAAGCCTACGATGAGAAAGGCCGTGACTGGACTATAACCAACCCGGTAGGTACAGGCCCATTTGAAATGGAATCCTGGACTCCTAACGATGAGTTCGTAGCTAACACGTTTGTAGATTACTGGGATGGAGCTGCTTCCTTTGGTCAATTGAGCGTTAAGGAAGTACCTGAAGATGCCACGAGAGTAGCTCTTCTGAAAACAAATGCGATCCACGTTATGGACCCAGTTCCGTTCAGCTTCATGAGTGAACTACTAGATGCTGGATTCGCTGCAAACAACGATAACCAGGCTGGAGCCACACAGGCTCTTACCTACAGCGGTAACTTCTGGATGCCTACGTATCCTAAAGAAGGTGCCGGTCCTGAAGGTGAGGCAGTTACTCCCAGGTCTGGATTCGAACCAGATGACGAGCATCCCTGGATTGGTACAGGTCCTGACGACGAGTCAGCTCGACTTGTCAGGCATGGCCTCTCAATGATGATTGACAGGCAATTGATGGTAGATGAGATTTTGCTGGGCCAGGGATACCCTGAATACATCAACTTCTTCAGCTCATCTCTTCCTGAACACAAAGACGAGTGGAAAGTAGATTACAACCCAGAAGAAGGCCATAAGCTACTGGAACAAGCAGGACACCCTGCTGATGAATTCCCTGCTTTCGAAATCTACGTTCAGCAGCTACCTAACGTTAACTTCGATGTATTCGACGCTCTAGCCACTATGTGGATCAACGAGGGAATCGACGTAACCGTTAACAAAACTGCTTACCAGGCATTCAGACCCAGCCTCGTGGACAGGTCATGGAATGGACCAACCTCATGCTGCGCATGCCCTTGTGTAGGACCCCTAGCACTATATGACGAGCCAAGACTCGCCGCCAAGGAAGGTTCCACAATCGGTGAAGGTGACTGGAACCCTGGATACGAGGTATATGAGGTAATCAACGCTGCTAACGACGTGGAAGCAAATCCTCTCGATAGAGACGCCCGTGTCGCAGCAAACCTCAAACTAGGTGACTTCTTCCACCACCAGATGCTTTCAACAGGTATCGTCCATGCCAACAACCCCGTGTGGTACGACCCGAACTCAATATCTGGTTGGTCTCAGGAAATTTTCGGAGGCTATAATAACCTAGAAACTATAACGTTAAAGTAAAGATACTTTGATGAATCGGTCTAACAGGACCGAGTAGAAACCCAGAAGCCTCGAGAGAGTTAGCTCTCTCGAGGCCTTTTGGGTGAAACTGACAAATTTTAGTGGTGTTTTATAAATTAAAAGACACCGATTGCGTAGCTGAAGTAATTTGCTAGGATTTTTAACCAGAAGAATCATTTACTCTATATTCACCATGATATTGGCATCAATACTGGTGTTTGCTTTATCTAGGATGTCCGGAGACCCGCGACTACTCTTTCTAACACCTTACTTCCATAACAGTGAAGAACAATGGGAGAGATGGGGTGTAATGTTGGGCCTCGACAAGCCATACTACATGCAATATCTAATATGGCTGGGAAAATGTCTGACCGGAGATTGGGGTCAGTCTATTGATACTAAATTACCAGTAATTGATATGATTGCACATAGGCTTCCAGTAACTCTCAAACTTACTTTGGGAGGATTTATATTTTCGTTCTTAATTGGTATTCCTCTAGGCGTTATTTCAGGAGTTTATAGGGGGAGTATCTGGGATTATATAGGCCGAACTATCTCGGTACTGGGACAATCCGTCCCTGCTTTCTGGCTTGCAATTGTATTGATACTCATATTTGCAGTGCGTCTAGGTTGGTTGCCCGCGGCAGGGCAAGGGGGACTTTCTCACTACATAATGCCAAGTATAGTGCTGGGATGGTTCGGTACAGCGGGATTCTTGCGCCTTACAAGATCGGCAATGTTAGATGTAATGGACTCAGAATACGTAAAGCTAGCCAGAGCAAAAGGGGCTAGCAATATGACGGTAATTTGGAAACACGCCTTTAGAAATGCGGTTATTGCTCCCCTGACCTATGGAGGGCTTCTACTCGCTGGGTTTGCTACTGGAACAGTGTTAACAGAAACAATATTCGCATGGCCTGGTCTGGGTAGAATGGCCCTTCAGGCTGTATTAGCAAATGACTTCCCCGTACTACAGGGATCAGTCATATTTTTCGCTCTTTTCTACGTAATTCTTGCATTTATTCTGGATATGACTTACGCACTAATAGACCCAAGAATACGGTACTCTTAGGATCATGACTACAGAAACCCAGCTAGATGAACTTTTAAATATTAAAAGCTCCAATGCTTTCGTAGGGGCGTGGCGTGAATTTAGAAAATGGCCAGTGATACCAGCATTAATCCTCATAGTTCTTGTGGTACTTGCGATTGGAGCCCCTTTATTCACAAGCTATGACCCCGTAAAGGGAAGTCTCCGTGACCGAAACGTACCACCAGCCTGGCAAGAAGGTGGTAGTTCGGCACATATTTTCGGTACTGATGATCAAGGTAGAGACATCTACACCAGGATTATTTACGGTGCTAGGCTTTCAATGAGTTTCGCTGCGGTAACCATGGTAATCACCATAGCACTTGGCGCGGTCGTAGGGGCTATATCAGGATACTACGGTGGTAATGTGGACGAACTACTAATGAGGTTGGTGGACCTGCAGAATGCTATACCCTTTATTCTGGCGGCCTTAGTAGCGGTCGGAATTTTTGGGGCGAGCTTTTGGACACTACTCATGATTATTGCGATCTTCTCATGGGGTACGACTGCGCGACAAATACGCGGTGAAATCTTGCAAATCAGGCAAATGGATTATATAGCTCTCGCTAAAGTTGCAGGAGCCTCTCCATTCCGCATCATATCCCGTCATCTTTTGCCCGGGGTCACAAACACAATAATTGTAGTTGCGACTCTTGGAACAGGTCAGATAATTCTCACTGAGGCAACTCTAAGTTTTCTAGGTGTTGGTATCCCTCCACCGAAACCAGCATGGGGTAGCATGGTCTCTGACGGAAGAAATTATATTGACTCTGCCTGGTGGATAGCCGTATTGCCAGGGGTAGCAATAGCATTGATTGTGGTCGCTCTTAACTTTATTGGGGACTGGCTACGGGATAAGTTCGACCCAAGACTCAGACAGACAGAGTAAGTATCTTTTACAACTCTACCAAAAGTATTTCTTAAATTTACTAGAGTTTATGCACAACATAATTGCATTATGTAATATTATGACGTCACTTTCGTGCACTGCTTTTAATCAGGAGTAATAACCAACCGTGAATAAAGATGAAATACTAGAACAACTTAAATCCGTAGACACGCCGACTATAACTAACGCCGTAGCAACGTACCCGAATGACCCCAATTGTTTAGCAATTTACAATCCCTGGACTGAAAATTGGTATACAGACAATACAATTAAATGCATGTATCCAGAAATGGGCGCAACAGTGGGATACGCAGTTACTTGTGTATATGGCTTGCCGGATCCAAATTACAGCGGTGTAACTTTCATGGATGTTATAGATGCTCTTGAGGCATCTCCAAAACCCTCAATTCTTGTGTTTGAACAAAGATTTCCAGACGAAATATCTAGTAAAGTAGGTCTTTCAGGCGAAAATATGACAGCGGCCATGATAGCCATGGGTTGCGTAGGCGCAATATCTAATGGTCCGTCTAGGGATATCGATGCGATTCGACCTATGAATTTCCAATACATGCTTGGAGGCGTGTCCGCAGGTCATGGGGCTATGGCAGTCCATGCAGTCAATGTTCCTGTGTCAGTAGGCAGTATGGACGTCGCTCCGGGCGAAATCATACACATGGATGAAAATGGCGCTTGTAAATTCCCTTCTGATAAATTGGAAATGGTTCACGAAAATGTTGGAAAAATACGATCCAGTGACTCCGATCGAGTCGAGAAACTTCTAAATGCAAAATCAGCTGCAGAAATAAGAGCTATATTTGGCGGTCACTCGTACTCAGATCCTTCAAAATAAAAGTCATTTTCAGACGCCAACAAGAATTTCAGTTAACTCAGATGGGTGAGTCAGCATTGGATAATGCCCTGCATCTAATTCATGATAGCTAGCATTCAATGTGGTTGCCGTGTTTTTCTGATGTATTTCTGATGGATTAACACTCTTCTTACACCGAACTACCGTTGCGTCCCACGATTGTTCCCAAAACTTATCTAATTGCCCTGGAGCGTCTGAAGCTTCAATCGGATGCATAGTCACACGTGTTATTGCCCATTGTTTTAAATCTTCCTCTAAATCCTTGAACAATCTCTGTTCAAGGTCATCCTTGGAGGGTCCTTTCGTCAAATCAGTTCTAATCTGGTTCGAATTAGTGTCGAGTTTCACTATTTCATCGACCCTTTCCCCCGGTTGTGGGGCCAACGCATCAATAAAAACAACTTTTTTCACCCTATCCCTTGATAGTTCAGCTACTTTACAAAGTACTAATCCCCCTGTGCTTGTAGCAACCAATATCACATCGTTTAAATCCTGATAGAACAAAAAAGAAGATATTTCTTTCGCCTGTGTCGTGACCGTTATACCGCTCCTTATAGCTGAAGCACGTTCTCCACAGCCATCTAAGGTAGGACAATAAACTTCGTGACCTCTGCTAGCCAGGAGTTTTGCAGTCGGCTTCCAGATCCAACCGCCTTGGAATGATCCATGAATAAGTACATAATTAGACATATCTAACCTCATTTAAGATGCACTTATCATGCCTCTCAATCACTACATTTATAATTCTCCAAATTCCATCCTAACCGTAATTTGGAATTAAAACCTAGTGTTATGATGTCACAAATTGAAAAATCAGGTGGTATGAGGATTTGTTTCAATGGATAAATATACTAAGGAAGAATGTCTGGAAGAAATAGAAAATGACGGAACTCTTGATAACATAGATCTTAGCGAACTGGATTTAAGAGCCGTAGACTTTAAAGGGATTTCATTAAAAAGAGCAAAGTTGACTTCGGCACGACTAAATGGAGCAAATTTATCCGGTTGTGATCTGGGAAGCGCAGATTTGACTTTCACAAATCTAACCCAGGGAAATCTAGAAAATGCAAATCTTTCTGAGAGTAATTTGTACAACTCAATATTGCAAAATACTTCCCTGAAAAATTGTGACCTTACAGCAGCAAACTTAAGTGAAACGGATATGACAGAAGCCAATCTGTCAGGCGCGAATCTAACTCGAGCAGATTTATCCCAGGCTAACATCTCCAAGACGAATCTACAGGGTGCTATTTTGGATGGTTCCAATATCGACAAATCATCTATGACTAAAGCTGACTTAGACGAACGAGGAGCAACTAGATTAGACGGCTAACCATTTTATTAC
>JAPNTN010000116.1:0-20706 GCA_027249445.1 Dehalococcoidia bacterium
TCTATTGGAACATGGTCTTGATGCGCTTCTATAACGGTCTCTAATGCCTCTAGTACGATAGTGACCCCAGATTTACAATCTCCACCTAAAATAGTAGTGCCATCGGACTTCAATGTGTCGCCGGCCAGAATTGGTTTTATACCTCTTCCGGGTTCCACTGTATCGAGATGCGCTGATAAAACTATAGGGTCACCTATTCCTGACAGATTAGCTATTACATTTTTGAATGAGTCGTGGTAAACGCTAAAGCCGAGGGCCTCAAGCCTATTTGAAACCTCTTGGTCCATAGCATCTTCTTCGCCTGTCGGACTGTCAATTTGCACTAAATCCATGAAAGTCTTGATCAATCTATCCTTATTAGCCATCCCCACCTCAATCCTATCTATACTATGACCTCATCACTCCAAAAAGGCTCATCATGTTCACTATATACACTAATAGAGTATAGTGATGCCAGAAATTTTAAGTGAGTGATGAACCAGTATGGGTGCAAACCAAGATCGCAAAAGTATTTTAACCCGAATAAGAGGAGTTATGGGAGACGAATCTGTGGAGGGGAATATAATCGAGACACAGGTATTCTGCATAAACGATGGCGCTATTATTCCGACCGGTTCATGGCGCCCCGAAGAATATACTCATAATGACCATGCTAACCCCAGGGCTTTCGTGTTTGACCCAAACATGATCTGGAGATTCAAAGAAGACAATGAACTCGTCCATTTCACCGCAGGGACAATATTATGGAGAAAAGAATATGATCAGATAAGATACTGCCTAATGCGAAGACGACGGTATCCGGCAGGTTACTACACAATACCAGCAGGACATATAGAACTTGGGGAGACTCCCCATATGTCCGCCCTTAGAGAATCCTTTGAGGAGTCAGGGCTAGGAGTTATATCAATCGAACAGATAGCTGGAGGTAGCACACCTTACGAAGGAATAGAATTACTTGACGAATGCCGTAGAGGTAGTATTTACCACATTTGGACATTATTTTCGTGTGAATGCATAGGAGAACCCTCATTAAGTGAAGAGGGCGACGTAATCGGATGGTATACGCAATCAGAAATAGTTAATAATCTGAGTCTTAACAGAGCCTCAGGATATTTTTTTGGAGAATTATTCAATGAGACGCCAAAAAATGTTCGTGACCAATGAATGAAATAGAATCGACATTAATAATTACAAACGACGTAAGCTACCTGAATACTGAGACGATCGAAAAAATAATCGCCCTTGAAAAAGTAGGACATTATCCGATAAGTCAGGGGGCCTTCTTATCAATCGAAGACTCTTATTTTGATGGCTTGAGTCCATCTTGGCAAAAATCAGGATTCAGCCTGCGTATAAGACAATCTAACCTAGATACCTTAATAACACTAAAAGGGCCATCTCAATATCTAGATAATGAAATTACAAGAAAAGTTGAAATAGAAAGGCCATGGTCTCCAGAGTCTCTCCATGAGATAACCGATGAGTTAAAGAGAGAAGATCTGCAATTCAAATCAGCACCATCTAATGTTTCATCATTAGACCCTCATACGGCTTTGAAAATGATAGGATTCCGATTGATACAAACGAGACTCAATGATCGCCGAACAAAGACCATACTAAGTCCAGATGGATCGAGTGTCGTCGCCGAGATGGCCATCGACCACGTAACTTACAACAATGATACTTATCCAGTTAAGCATAATGAAATAGAGATAGAATTAAAGGGATCCGGTAATGTATCGGACCTCAAAAACATAACAGGCGAATTAACATCCCTATATCCGGAAACCCTTTGCCCATGGCGGTTTGGCAAACTCTCAACAGGGATGGCTATCGACTATTTACACGAAAAGAACAAACTAGAAGATTTACTCTTTGAGGATCGCTCAATAAAGAAGACAGGATATAACGCCCTTCATGAAATATTGAGCTTAGTGCATGAAGATACCATATGAGATAGACTAAAGTAGAGTTGAACCACACTTTATTGGGCAAATAATATGAACATCGAAGTAACATTTTTCGCACTTTATCGCGAACGTGTTGGCAAGAATAAATACACGGTTCGTCTACCGGAGATGGCTAATGTTGCAGACTTGGTCGCAGAAATTCGTGGACAATTCCCCCTCATAGCTCCACCCTCCGTAAATATAGTAGTAGCAGTTAACACTGAATATGCAGAAGAAACGGATATACTTTACGACGGGGACGACGTTTGCCTTATTCCACCAGTCAGCGGAGGGTAAGATTGATAAATATTACTTATGACAAACTAGATCCTGAAAGATTAACTCAAGCAATGCGCAGTAGCGCCAATGGTGCAGTAGTAACCTTCCTCGGTACAACAAGAGACTCGTTCGATGGCAAAAAGGTAATAAGGCTAGAATACGAAGCCTACGAAGAGATGGCTATTAAAAAGCTCCATGAAATACGCAAAGAAATACAACAACAATTCTCTATAGAAGACATAGCTATATCTCACCGTATTGGGGTGGTGGATATAAGCGAGATAAGCTTAGCAGTCGTGGTTGCGTCACCCCACAGAAAAGAAGCCTTTATGGCATGCCAGAAAATAGTGGATCGTGTGAAAGAAATAGTTCCTATTTGGAAAAAGGAAATATTTGAAGGCGGGTCACACTGGGTAGCTTGTGAAAATCATGAGTTCGACGGGAATAAACAAGAAACCATATAAAGGACACAGCGCATCTAACAAGAGTGACGACGATATCTAAATTACCACTGCTCTAAATTGTAAGCCATATCCCAAAACAGATGCTCAAACCTTAAGCTGGTCAAATAGGACTCTGTCATTCTAGATCTTTCCTCTGTCCCAGCCAGGGCCCCTACATTATCGGCCAATCCTCTGATAGTAGCTGCTAACTCTCCAAATTCTGGTGAAGTGTACATATCAATCCATTGACTGTACAAAGGCGCATTGCTTGGCTTACCTAATTTTGAAAGATGTTCGCCAATCTCCCAGTATCCCAGCTGACAAGGCAATAAGGCTGCAACTAGTTCAGCGAATGTACCGTGATATGCAGTTTTCAACAAAAAAGCTGTATATGAAATAGTTGTCGGAGAAGCTACAGTCTGTTCCAAGTCGGATAGAGTTATCCCAAATTCCTGACAATATTTTCTATGGAGATCCATTTCAACATTCAGGGTTTCATCAAGTAAACTTGCAAACCAACTCATCGTGTCTAAGTCTGGGGCTTTGGCGGACGCTACAGCTAATACCCTACTGTAATCAATCAGATACACGTAGTCCTGTAACACATAATGCCTAAAATTCTTGACATTAAGTGTGCCGTTACCTACTCCGACAATAAAAGGATGTCCGAGAATACTATCTCGTATTGACTGATATTCAGTCTCTACATCACTTACAAATCCCATGGTCTCAACCTACTCACATAAATAAAACTTTACGAATAAAAGGCCTGAAACTACGCCGCATTCAGGATAATTCGGGGCATGATATAGTGTCAAACAAGCTTTGAGGTAACTACCAGAATAGTGTATCATGGTGTCTAATTTATCCGTGATTAACAGAGGACTGCCATGCACGTAATATTCTTGGAAGATGTACCTGACAAAGCTCACGCCGGAGAAGTCGTAAAAGTAGCCGATGGGTACGCTCGTAATTACCTTCTCCCAAAAGGACTCGCTCAGGTAGTAACACCTGAAATCCTTAAACGGGTAGACAAGATTAAATCGGAAGGAGACACCCGAAGGATAAAAGAAACTGAAGCAATGGAAGAGCTAGCTCAGCTCTTAGACAATACAAGGATCAATGTTGCTGCAAGGGTTACACCAACAGGGCGGTACTATGGAGCCATAACTAACAATAGAATCGCCGACGAACTAACAGCAGTTCTGGGAAGGGATATAGATCGTCGGATTGTCGAGGTAATCGAGCCTATACGTGAACCTGGTGAGCATGAGATCACCTTACGCTTGTCTTCAGACATTCAGGCCACTATATACATCAATGCGGAAAACGAAGAGTAATATCAATGTACGCGGAGAGATTACTCCCGCATGACATAGAGGCTGAAGAAGCCGTAATTGGGTCGCTACTTATAGACAGCGATTCCTTCTTGCGGGTATCAAGCTTATTAAAGCCAGACGATTTTTACCGAGAGAGAAATCGTTCCTGTTTTTCTGCCTGTGTAGACTTGTTCCAGCGAAGTGAAGGGATAGATCAGGTTACAGTCGCACGGGAGTTATCAAGAACAAACCAACTCGACAATATCGGCGGTATGGCTTACTTGAGCCACTTAATCTCAGTTACGCCCACTTCAGTACATGCGGAATATTACGCGGCCCTAATAGCACGGGCTTCTGTTATGCGGAAACTGATAAGTGCTGCAGATAAAATCTCGTCTTTAGGTTATGAAGATACAGATGACGTAGACGCCACTCTACGAAGAGCAGAAGACACACTTTTCCAGGTTAGAGGAGCGGAATCCGAGCGTGGCTTTATGCCACTACGCCAGATATATGACCAATATCTACAAGATGTTAACAGTGCAGACGTCACGGATATTAATAGCGCACCTTTAATAACTGGATTCGATGATCTAGATCAATTATTGGGCGGTATACAGAGATCCGACATGGTCATCCTAGGCGCTCGGCCGGGTCTAGGAAAAAGCACACTTGCAATAAATGTCTGCATAAACGCTGCAAAAACCGGAGTGTCCTCTGGTATTTTCAGCCTTGAAATGAGTAGAGAGCAGCTAGCGCTTAGAATACTTGCATCAGCAGCTGAAGTAGATCCACTGAGAATTAGAAGAGGATTGTTAAGCTTACGCGAGCAAGAAAGAGTTATAACTACAATAGGCGAATTATCGGATTTGCCAGTGTATATCGACGATACACCGTTTCAAGGTATAGTCGAAATGAGGAGCAAAGCTCGAAGATTATCGTTAGAACAATCAAACGGTTTAGATATGGTTGTTATAGATTATCTTCAATTAATTCAGGGAGAAGGTAGAGGCAGGTACGGGGAAAATAGAGTACAGGAAATCAGCGATATATCAAGATCAATCAAAGGTATGGCTAGAGACCTTAACATACCCGTCATTACCTGCTCACAGCTCAGCAGGGTAGTTGAAAACAGACCGGGCCACAGACCACAACTGTCCGATCTTCGGGACAGCGGAAGCATTGAACAAGACGCGGATATTGTCATGTTTATATATAGAGAGGACTTATATTACACTGAAGAAGAATGGGAACAACACTTTCCGGGCAGACCCTATCCACGAGGTATAACCGAGCTCATAGTCAGCAAACACCGTCATGGACAACCAGGCAGCATTAAATTACTTTTCCACGGGGATTTTATAAGGTTTGAGTCACTTCCAAGGACCGCTGAATCATGACAGATTTCGCCGGATTCCCCCAGAATGTTCGAGTTACATCTGTACCCGACCCTGTTCTAGGAGTGCTTTTGCAGGAGATTACAGACCTGTCGGAACTAAAGGTGACTTTAAGAGGCTTTTGGTTAACTAAGCAGAAAAAGGGTACAGTTCGGCCAATCCATATCAATGAGTTTCTTAACGACAAAGTTCTCGTTCAAGGTCTTAATAACTATGGAGATAGCACAGAAGAATCTATTCGCAAAGGATTATTCCTAGCGACCAACAGAAATACCTTCCTTGAATATAAAGAAGAGGCAAAAAATCCCTCGAAAGTCTATTACCTGATAAACACACCAGCACATCGTAAAGCTCTCATTGCCATTAACAGCAATGAGATGGATGTTGATAAAGTATTTGTAGAATCAGTAGAATATCCTCATCCTAAAGTATCAGAAGATTACAATATATTCTCACTTTATGAGAATAACATTGGTACTATATCTCCGATGTTGGCTGAACAGCTTCGTGATGCTGAGAACATTTATTCTTCGCAATGGTTAAAAGAAGCATTTGATATAGCAGTTAACCATAATGTGAGAAACTGGGCATATATATCGGCCATTCTAAAAAGATGGAGCAACGAAGGGAGAGACAGTGGAAAATCTGGGCGATATTCTGAGAAGGATAACCGAACAAGCCACATTGAGGAATACAGACAGATTAGAGGACACTTCCCTTGGGAGTCTAGAAACAGCTGAAGTATGCGATATTTGTCAGGGTGCGGGTTGGGTTAGTCGAGCAGTACCCGTTGGGCACCCAGATTTTGGTCAGGCTTTCCCCTGTAAGTGTCATGAACTTGATGATAACAGCACACAAGTAGAATCGTTACGTCGATACAGTAATCTGGGTCCCCTTAACCGGATTTCATTCAGTCAAACAAGGGCAGATGGCCCACTACCGGATACTATCAGTCAACAGAGATTTTCAAAAGCCCTTTCCGCGTCTGTACAATACGCTGACGAACCATCTGGATGGATTATATTCACCGGTCCGAGTGGTTCAGGCAAAACTCAACTGGCAGTTTCTATAGCAAACCATTGTATAGAAAATGGCCTGACAACTTTCTTCATAATATCATCAGAATTACTTGATCACCTGAGGTCGACGTATGCTCCGGACAATGAAACAACCTACGACGTTCTGTTTGAACAAGTTAAAAATGTACCCTTATTGGTACTGGACGATTTAAATACACAGTACGTAAGTCAATGGGCACAAGAAAAACTATTTCAAATTCTGAATCATCGCTTTAATGCTCAGCTTGCAACTGTCATTACAGTAAGAGGGGCTCTAGAGAGATTAGATGAAAGCCTCAGGAGTCGTATAGAGACTGCCGAAGATTTCTCCAATGTGTTTCAGCTCGGCCAATATAACACTCGGCTAGCCAGACGCATTGGAGATATACCCTCAGGTATGCTCAGGATGAATTTCACAAATTTTGATCATCGGGGGGGATCAAGTTCTACATCTAACCAACAGGCTTCTCTTGAACACGCTTTATCATCGGCACGGAAGTTCGCCGGAAGACCCGATGGATGGATTTTACTGACAGGCCCACATGGTTCTGGTAAAACGCACCTAGCAGTTGCTATGGCAGCAGAAAGCTTACGGTCAGGAGATACAGTTTTCTTCGCATTCGTCCCAGATTTGTTAGATCATTTGCGGACCACATTTAGCCCCAACAGCTCTATCGGATACGATGAACTATTCGAACAAATAAAGACAGCGCCTCTCCTTATTCTAGACGATCTTGGATCAGAAAGTAGTACTCCATGGGCGGATGAGAAACTTTACCAAATCATGGTATACCGACATGAAACTTTGCTGCCAACAATAATTACAACATCTTATGGATTAACTGAATTCCGTGATGACAAATCACGGATAGGATCAAGACTTATGGATGACCTAGTCGTTGAATGGGTGCCAATTGACGCCCCAGACTATAGAGCCCACAGAAGATAGTTAGACACGTACAGTGATTGACATTTACTCAGGAGAAACATAACGTAGACTGGTTAATCTTATAATCACATTAACCACTAACAGAGACCAAGCTCAAGGAGAATACATACAATGAGTACACCAAACTTATCGTCGAAAGACCATCAGTTCGATAATTGGGATGCAGCACAAGAATTCTACTTGGAAAATGGTTTAACCGATGGCCTGCCAATCGTTCCCCCAACTAATGAAAAAGTGCAGGCTATGCTGGATTATTGTAATTTATCTCCAGACGCAATCATCGGACAAGAACCTGTACGCCAAAAAGAATTCACTGCAGAAAAAATAGCAATAAACGCGGTGATGGCTGGCTGCAAACCTGAATATTTTCCGGTAGTTATTGCAGCGGTTGAAGCAACATGTGAATCTCCTTTCAATCTCCATGCCAGCACCACCTCAACTAACGGAGTAACTATTATGTTGATGGTCAGTGGGCCGTATGCTGATCAGATAGGCATGAACCATGGCGTAGAACTCATGGGCAATGGAACAAGATCTAATGCCACTATAGGAAGAGCCATAAACCTTTTAAAGACTAATTTCTACGGCTCAGTAGCAAAGGAAATGGATAATAGCACGTTTGGACATGGAGGTAAGTTCAGCTTCTGTTTTGCTGAAAATCTCGAATGCACACCATGGGTTTCTTTAGCACGAGATAAAGGATTTTCAGAAGATGCAAGCACAGTCACAGCGGTGGCGGCGAATTC
The DNA here is from genome assembly GCA_027249445.1 of Dehalococcoidia bacterium. Lineage (GTDB taxonomy): Bacteria > Chloroflexota > Dehalococcoidia > Lucifugimonadales > UBA3495 > UBA3495. The sequence goes on from JAPNTN010000116.1 coordinate 8,141, forward strand.
TCCAATACAAATCAGTATATACGGAGATAAGGAACCAGAAACTTTCTTGACACAAACAGCTCATGGCATGTTGGCCCTAGGGGCATCCGTATCTGAAGCTGTTGTAGTTATATGCCCAGAAATAATGGCATACATTGGCGAATATGGATGGACTAGACAACAAGTACAGCAGTTCTTATTTGAGAAAACACAACGCCCTGCCTCCGAATGGTTACATTGGAAACGTTTAGATCACTACACTCCTTCAGGGGATGGAGATGAAACCATCCGATGTTTTGCAGACTCAGATAGAATAACCATAGTGCCTGGGGGCGGAGATGCTGGCGCCTTCATTGATATAATAAGTTCTTGGGGTAGCAGTCGTTCGGTTACTAAAGAGATAAAAATCAGGAGTTAATAATATGACGATGATAAATAATATAACTACTTTAGACCCACGTGATGAGGGAATACCTAGCCCGGCAATAATAGCTATACGCCCTACTAACCTTAATGGTAAAACCATTGGTTTATTCTCTAACAACAAACCCCATTCTGAAAAACTACTGAGAATGATAGCTGACGTAATCAGTGAAAGACACGAGATCAGTGGAATAATAGAACATAACAAAGGCGGCCATCAATGGACAGCTAAAAAAGAGGATTTAGAGACTTTAGCTCCTAAATGCGATATCGCTATCCATGCCACAGCTGAATGAGGATCCTGCACCGCGTGCAGTGTGCACGATGCAATGGAAACAGAGCTTCTAGGGGTACCGTCTACAGTCCTAACTACTAAGCCATTTGTGAGCCAAGCTCGTACCATGTCACGAATGCGAGGAGACTCCAACTACGGTCTGGCAATAATAGACCACCCAATAGTAACGCTTAACGATGAGGAATTAATGGAACGAGCCCGAATAGCAGCAGATCAGGTATTAAGACACGTTCTAGATCAGTAAAGAGAAAAGGGAGACCTCATATGAGGTCTCCCTTTTACTATAGTTGTTATCCTTAAATTTATTGAGCAGTATAGCCCCCATCTATAACCAGTTCACTTCCGGTCATAAACGATGATTCATCCGACGCCAAAAACAATACTCCGTACGCTATGTCTAAAGCTTCACCAACCCTACCTAATGGTATTTTCTCAAGGCTTTGTTTAAATGTTTCAACGTCAGCCCGTCTTTCGGCATTCATCTCAGTAGCAACTGTACCGGGGTGCACTGAGTTTGCTCTAATATTATCTGAAGCATATTGAATTGCTGTAGATTTAGTTAATAGACGAACAGCGCCCTTTGAAGAATTATAAACAGGCTGCAGATAACCCTGACCAATAAGTCCAGAAATAGATGATATATTAACTATTGAACCACCCCCATTCTGTCTCATAGGGTCAATAACAGACTTTGTTCCCAAAAACACCCCCTTTGCGTTGATATCCATTACCCTATCCCATTCTTCTACTGTCGTATCCTCCAGCGTGCCTCTTGAAACCACGCCGGCATTATTAACTAATACGTCTATTTTTCCATATTGATCCAACGCAGACTGTACTAGGGATTCCCAGTCCGACTCACTAGTAACATCAAGATGTCGGTAGGTAGCTTCTCCCCCAAGTTCTCTTATTTCCGCTTCTACCTGCAATCCCAAATCATCCAATACGTCCCCAAATACCACCTTAGCGCCTTCTTTAGCAAATAAACGCGCTTCTTCTGCACCCTGACCTCTGGCTCCCCCACTTATCAGGGCTACTTTTCCTTCTAAACGCATATGCCCACCTCTATATTTATGAATATGTGTACAATGTCATGTGCTATATCTGTTTACAATGGCAACGCTATTGATTGGCCTGTCTGCGCGCTTCTAGTAACAGCTTCAGTAAATTCCATATAGTGCACCCCTACACTGAATGGCGTGCGAGTTACAGGTTCAGTCCCTCTAATTGCACTAATGAACTCCTCTTCTACTCTCCAGTAATGTTGAGTCTCGCTGGGGTTTGCAATTTCCGTAAGTTTAGTGTCACCTTTTTTAGCACCGAATACGTTTAGCTTCTGATCTATGTATAGAGTGCCATCACTACCATATAACCACGCTTCGCTGCCCGGTGAACAGCCAGTAACAGAGCTAAATCGCATGTGCGCCTGGCCACCATTAGCTAATTCACATAGTATGTCGGCATGATCAGGCACTGTGACAGCGTTCCAATTTCCATCATCACCCTTTCTTCTCGGAACATTCACTTTAGTCATAGCCATTACTTTTGTAGCAGGCCCGACCCATCTAATCATAGCTTCATACCAAATCCCCATATTCAGAATATTGTAGCCACTCAAGGATCTGTCTTGACGCCAGTGCATTGGGCTTTCGGTGTCCATAAAATTGGTTCCGAGCACTTGAATTTCAACAGCCAAAATATCACCAATATAACCTTCGGCAACCAACTTCATTAATAACGCATCAACTTTAAAAGTACTAGGCGACGGAACGATCTGGGCTATCAGATGAGGCCTCGTCAAAGACGCCTCTAACATGGCATGAGCTTCTTGTGAATTTGCTGCCATCCTCGCTTCACACAAAACGTGTTTACCTTTGTCTAATGCAGCTATCGCCAAGGTACAATGCATATACGGCCATGTCCCGATACAAACCGCATCGATATCTGGATCTTCTAATAACTCACGCCAGCTATCATAGACTTTAGGTATATTAAAAGCATCTGCTACCCTTCGTCCTGATTCTCTTGATCTGTTTGCAACCGCGACAAGTTCAACGCCATCAATCTCTTGGAAACCCGGGATATGCCGATCTCTTGTATTCCTTCCAGCCCCAATCAAACCCACTCTTATTGTTTCTGAAGACAAAAGCTTTCTCCTTAATCCATATGTATGGCCAAAACTTCCGCCATAATGGATGAAATTGAATTTACAGAAGATTATAGGACAGCCCGAATACAACGTCCATAAATCCAGTACAATATATGAATGACGCTAGTAGGACACGCAAAAACTATTCTACAGATGGGAAAACTATGGAACCATAGATATAAAGTATCAGGAAATAGCATGACTCCCACTTTACTTCCAGGCCAACAAGTGTTCATTACCCGGGATGGTAATAGCCTCACATCATTAAGTAGATCCGATATTATAGTCTTACAAAACCCTGACAGCTCATACACTGATTCTAACCACTTGGTCAAAAGGATCCTTGGATTACCCGGGGAAAAGATATTCTTATGTGAAAGCCACACATACGCTGATGGGGCAAAAATTCACGAGAGCTATTTGGCGCCGTATTATGAAAATTGGACCATTACTGGGGACCCTGTAGAATGGCATCTCGAAGAGGACGAGTATTTTGTTCTATCAGATCATAGACCCAACGGTATCGACAGTAGAAAGTTTGGCCCAATAAAATCTGAACAAATAATTGGAAAAGTCTGTTTAAGTTGGTCATTTAGCGTAAGACCACTAAAATTTAGAGTCAAATACCACTAATTTGTTAAATCTAAATGAAATCAACGTATAACCAAGTAAGTAAATATTTTTCTACTAGACGGCCTTTAGTAGTGTTAACTCGAGTATTATCCGGTATGAAACGGGATGACATGAGTCATTTAGCAGCCGGTTTTGCGTATTATGCATTACTTTCCGTATTCCCATTACTTATTGGATTTTTAGCGGTAATGGGCCTATTTGTAGATTCAGATACATTTCAAAGAGACTTCCTAGTGTTTGTATCTGGACATTTGCCCGGTGCTGGAGAATTTGTGACCAAAAACTTGCTAGATATTGTGCAAATTCGAGGGGTATTAAGCTTCAGTGCAATAGTGATAGCCCTGTTCCTTGGTAGAAGTGTCTTTGCAGCGGTCAGCAGATCAATAAATCGCGCATCCGGATTAAAACAGGATAGACCTTTTTATATCGCAGTACCGATACAATTCGCACTGATTATTCCCATAGGCAGTCTTTTTGTATTATCGAATGCGATGACCGCGATTTTCAAGGTATTCGGAGATACTGGACAAGGTCAGAGTGAACTTAATATATTTGCAAGCATCAGCTTGCAATTTTTACCAGCCTTAATCATAACTCTACTAATGTTCACTTTGATCTATCGCTTTGTTCCAAACCGCACCATGCGATGGAAATGGATATGGCCTGGAGCGATCATTTCGACATTCTTATTTGAATCCGTCAAAAATGCCTTCGTTTGGTACATTGAAAGTGTCCCAACTTATACACAGCTATATGGGGCTCTAACTTCGGTAGTTATATTGATGCTATGGGCCTATTTGTCAGGATTAATATTGATGCTAGGCGCTAAGATCAACTATGAATACGAAAACGTATATTTTCCGGAAGAGAAATATCATTTACGGCGAGGCAATTTCTTTAACTGATCCGATGAGGTTACCAATAAAAAGGGCTGACTAAAGTCAGCCCTTTTTATTGGTAACCTTCCCATAGGCATATCACAGTTTCCAGATATTACCCACCTGACAAATCATATCGACTTTGTGTATCGAATCTGCGGGCCACCCCACCATAGATATCCAGTCTTCAAAGTGTTGTTGCTCAACGCATTCACATTCCGATATAAGTCTTCCGTTCTCCAAATCACCGTAGACCTTAACAATAGTTGTTCGCCTGTCAGGTCTCCACTTCTTGACTGCGTCTAATTTATCTCTAAAATCTGCTTCGGTGATACCAGGTACACTATGTATAGCTAAAAATCGAGCCATATTTCCTTCCTTAAGATGGTCTTTTAACAGTTCAATATATCCAAATCACACATCTGATGTTGAAAAATCTAATTGGCTGGCGCTACAAACGGATAGGGGATGGATGGGCCATCTTTTAATGGCAACACCACTGTAGCGCTTCCAGGCATGCTTTCGACACCATCATGAGTTTTCATCCCAATATCGAGTTCTATAATACCCATATCAGATTTCTCTTCTTTCCCGGTAACAATACCCCACATTATCAAAACATCACCGGGCACTAACATCGCCCTGTGCTCAAACCTTGCCTTCCAAGGCCAGCCTGTTGGAGCGACCCAATCTTTTAAAAATTGTGGCACGACGCTTTGTTTCCAGGACCCGTGAACAAGAATACTAGGGTTTTTATCATGATTGAGCCCAAAATCCAGATCATAGTGAATCCTATGAAAATTCTCTATTGCAGCACTCCACCTAAATAAATGAGTGGGAGTAGGTTTGTATATGTATTTGGGAAGTTCAAAGCCTTCCTCTACATCCTCGTAATATATTTGCTGTTTAGAGCGTATTTGATCAGGGGTAGGCCTCTCGTTTCGTTTCCATATTTCTTCTGGCTCCATGTTTAGCAAGTCTTCAAGAGATGCGCTCATAGAATTTCTCCCAATTATTAAATCAATCTTTTAACGTCGTATCGTCGAGGCCCTAGTTATACATAAAACCTCATCGCCTTGGTTCCAATAAGTGGTTTCACGTGTAATGATCAAGAATGGCTTCCCGTCCCGACCGACTCTCTCACGGATGTCTGAGTAACGATTTTGAAATTTAATTTTGTCCCCGATACTCGGATATTGATATAGCTCAAGTTCATTGCCTGCATTAAGAACCCTGACTAGGTTGGTAGGAACTGGAGGTAGCTCCCCGTGTTTATGAACATCTCCGATTCCATCAGACATCGGATTGTCCTCAAAAGCCTGGGTCACTACGTCGCTTTCTCCAGGAGGTACTCGAGAGCTCATATAGCTCACCATAATAGGCGGAGTAGTCAATTCTCCATACTTTGATTGTTTCGCATATTCCTCATCCCAATACATAGGATCAGGGTCCATAACCGCCTGAGTAAACCTTCTGGAATATTCCAGGTCTACTACACCCCAAGACTCAACGATTTCCCCAGAGACTCCTATCATTGCTTTGACTTCAGGAGTCAATGCTGATTCGGTTTGTTGCGTCATTTTAATGTTCTCCCTAAATCAGTAATTAACGTCAGACTACCGTAGGCAATTTGGTTAGTCAATACTCTTCCTTGAGATGACTTACTAACTACTAACTACCGAAGGATTCAGTCAATTTCGTATTAAACTCATCACTTGTAAATGAATACTTCTGAGTTCCATAACTCTGAATAACATAATGGGAACAGACTGTTCCCATCTGACATGCCCTCTCAATTGAAACGCCGTCAATCAATCCTTTTATTAACCCCCCTCTGAAAGCATCGCCGGCTCCTGTAGGATCAACGACATTATCCGTATCAACAACAGGAACTGACACCACTTGGCCTGATCCAGCATAAATATCACAGCCTTGTTCGCCTTTTGTGGTAACAATGGTTTCAACACTGGCCTTCAGACTATCCATTGTTAATCCAGTTTTATCCAATATAAGTGATAGCTCGTAATCATTAGAAACAAGCATATTGGATCGGGAAATACAGTTAGCTAAAGCGGGTCCATCCCACACCGGCAACGACTGCCCCGGATCGAATATGCTGTATATCCCTTTTTCCTTGTGAACATCAGTGTAACTAGCCATATCTCCCAAATTTCCCGGAGCGACAATAGCTATACACTCAGACGGTTTAATACCTTGAAAATCAAATCCTGAGCCAAATTTCATCGCTCCTGGATTAAATCCAGTGATCTGATTATCGGAACTATCAGTAGTAATATACGCAGAAGCGGTAGCTTCACTTTCGATAATGCTAACATCATCAGTTGAAATTTTGTGCTGTGAAAACCATTCATAATAACGGTGATAATCATAACCGATAGTCGCGAGAACCCTAGGATTCTCGTTTAATCTGGTGAGACAGTAAGCAATATTCCCTGCAGTTCCTCCGAAATTCTCGCTCATGCCGTTTACCGTGAAACTTACATTAATATTGTCCAATTTGTCTGGCATGATATGATCTGAGAATTTACCAGTAAAATCCATAATGCGGTCATACGCCAATGACCCTGAAACTAAAATATCCATCAATCTTTTCCTTAATAAAATTTATTTGCATCCGAGTCATTAATAAACACTGATACTTGTTTTTGATTAACTGAAAAATACTATCAGCTAATCAACTTAACATCCAAATTTTGTCTGTATATTTCCGAGAAATCGTACTTGTTGACCAATTTGAATACCAGCGACTTGAGAAATACCTCCGTTTATTTCTAGTACATATTTAATCGGGGTGCTTGGCGAATATATGGCAATATCTACCGTGCCCAGGTCTTGTACGTGGGATATATTCTCTGTTAATTCTGCAACCAAACAATTCGAATCAATCCATACAAAATCCAAAGGGAACTCCATATCTTTCATCCAAAAATTATGCATGCCAGGCATTTCAAACACAAAAAGCATACCACTACTATCAGCCATATACGGCCTGCCGGATAAACCTATCTGCATAGCGTCTGGACTTTGGGCGATTTCCACCTCGAATAATTCACCTGCAATATCAACGAATGCCTGACCGAGATCATTGGTAACACGATCTCCGCTTTCATGGAATTCCGCAGTATCGAAAGGATCAGAAACATTGCAAGCTATCAATATTACTGCAGTTAAACCGTACAAGAAGTATTTGCGCACCTACGAATCCCTAAACATCTACCTAAGAAAGTTCTTGTCGAATGTTGTCCATTCTATCTTTCAAGGATCTCATCAATACTGCTGTAGGTGGAGGCGATACATGTGCATATCCCACACCTAACTCCTGAAGTTCCTTTGGACCGAGTGGCATAGCAGCATGATTCATGGGGAACTGCATCTTGGCCTTGCCGATATTCTTGATTTTACCCGCCAATTCGGTGATTTTCTCCCTAAGAATGGGACTTTTAGGATCTCTTATACCCATGTACTCAGAAAAATCTGTAGGGCCTATTGAAACCAAGTCCACACCGTCTAAAGCCGCTATTTTTTCTATGTCTCGAATGCCATTATCATCCTCAGTCATCACAGATAATAATATCTGTTCATTAGATTGATTCACGTGATCATCCCATGAAACTGACCCGAAACGGGTAGCTCGGGTCCCAGCTGCTCCACCTCGATGGCCTAAAGGAGCATATCTTACTGCCTCAACCGCTCTTTTAGCTCCCTCTAGTCCATCGACGTGAGGAACTATTATTCCCTCTGCTCCAGCATCTAATAACCTAAGGATGAGCTTCTCGTCATTGTCAGGTACGCGGACAATAGAGGTAACACCAGCAAGATCAGCTGCCCTAATCATTTCAGTGACCAAAGCTAGATCGAAAGTAGTATGTTCCATATCTATAAACGCTGCATCATATCCAGCCAAGCCTATTATTTCGACCACTTGAGGGTCTGCAAACGTGACGTACGTACCCAAAGCTAATTTGCCATCTGCCATAACCTGTTTTACTCTGTTTTCTCTCATGGATAGACCACTCCTACAAGCACCTCAGTCACCTTTGCAGGTGATTCGTACTCTATTTTTCGTACGATATTATCCTACATTGACCCTACAGGGTCCACACTTGGATAACTCTTATTCTTAGCCGACACTACCACAATCGATAACTCAACAATATTTGCCATAGAATAGTGGTTAATATAAAATCCGGACCTGTTGCCGTGATTTCTTATCGAGCCTGCGAATGCAACATTACAGGTTAACTAAGGAGGACAAATGCTCCCAGGGATGCTTGATGGAGTAAAAGTACTGGATTTAAGCGAAGATATCGCTGGATCTTTTTGCACCAGACTGCTGGCTGACTATGGCGCCGATGTTCTCAAAGTTGAGCCTCCATCAGGAGCACATCTGCGTAGAATGGGACCTTTTTTTCAGGATGATCCTAATCCTGAAAAGAGCCTATTCTATCTTCCGTTAAATCTTAACAAAAAGGGTATCACTCTAAATCTGGAGACTATCGCTGGACAGAACATATTTAAGCGCTTATCTATGCACGTAGATATCATTGTAGAGTCATACAAGCCTGGTTATATGAAATCACTTGGTCTTTCACATGACGAACTTTCCAAAGATAATCCAAGTCTCATTATGACTTCAATCACACCTTTTGGTCAGGACGGTCCATACGCCAACTATAAAGGTGGCGAAATAGTAGAATATGCAATGAGCATGGTGATGAGCATAAGCGGTTTAGCTGATCGAGAACCATTAAAACACGGTGGATTCCAGGCACAATACCAAGGAGGGTTATTCGGAGCTGCCGCCACGTCCATTGGGTTATACGCACAATCGAACAATGGAATAGGGGAACATATAGATGTGTCCATTGTAGAATGTCTAGCTTCTACAATGATGGCGACTCAAACAATATATCCGTTCTACGGCGCGACACAAGCCCGCAGACAATCAGTGGGTGATGGTTTTTCTAATCCTATGCGTTGCAAAGACGGTTGGATAATAGTCCAGGCAGGGGGAGGAGCTACTTGGGAAGACATAGCCGATTTCTTCGACGAACCAAAGCTCCTTGAACCCCGATTCGCAGAACCCGCCCAACGAGCCAATAACGGCGCGGAGATGGATGAAATCATAATCAACTCCATCAAAGATAGGGGTAAATGGGAATTATTTACCAAAGCAGCAGACGCACGTATGTTGTTCGGACTAGTCCAGACACCATCAGAATTAATAGATTGTCCGCAACTGGAATCCCGAGAATTCTTCAGAGAAATTGAACATCCGGTGATGGGAAATATTAAAGTGCCTGCAGAGTTATTTAAACTTAGTGAAACCCCGTATCAACTGCACTCCGCTGCTCCAACATTAGGACAAAACAATCATGAAATATACGTCGAAGGACTAGGTTACTCGCCAAACGAGTACTGCCAGCTTAGACAATTAAACATAATATAGAAGATAAGGATTTCGCTAATGCCTAAGTTACCGCTCGAAGGTATCCGAATACTAGATTCCACTTACGTGTTTGCACTACCGTATGCAGGCGGCCAGTTGGCCGATTTAGGCGCCGAGGTGATAAAAATAGAAGGCCCTGCAAGGCCCGATATCACCAGAAGCGGAGGCCTATATGGATCGTTCCCAGATAACATTACGGGCGAAGATTGGTGGAATCGCCCGTCCACATTCAACCTATTAAATCGAGGTAAACGATCCTTAACCTTAGACATGGGCAGCGAACGCGGTAGGGATTTATTCAGGGAGATGGTAAGTGTCAGTGACATAGTAATGGAAAATTTCACCCCACGAGTAATGAGAAACTGGGGCCTTGATTACCCGAATCTAAAGAAGATTAATCCCGACATCATACTAGTATCGAACACGGGATATGGACACGGTAGTGGACCTTATTCAGGTTATCCTGCTCAAGCCACGACTCAAGAAGGCACACATGGCCACTGCTGGGTAACCGGATATGTAGATGATGAACCATCGAAAGCAGGCCGATCATTTGTAGATTTTCTTTCCACTTGGAGCGCTGTTTTCGCCATAGGAGCCGCGTTACGCTATAGGAACAAGACCGGAAAAGGGCAGTGGGTAGATATATCCATGTACCAAGCAGGAGCAATGTTTCTTTCCGAATATTTGATGGACTCAATCGTAAATAACCGTGAGGGCGCCCGCATCGGAAATCGACACCCTTATTATTCTCCTCAGGGATGCTACCCAACCATAGGCAAAGATCAATGGTTAGTTATCTCTGTTACAGACGAAACCGAATGGTCTAACCTATGCAAAACTATGGGACAACCAGAACTGGAAACACATCAGGACTTCTCCAATGTATTAGAACGCAAGAAAAATCATGATAACCTTGACCAGATCATCTCAACTTGGACGGCGTCACACGATAGGTATGATTTGATGCACCTATTACAATCAGCGGGAATAGCAGCTGCGCCGGTTTTAGACGGGAAAGATGTACATTTTGACCCCCACTACAAGGAACGTAATTTTCTAGAGAGGGTCGAATTCCCTGAACACCGCGATATGGGAACACGAATCCTTATGGGTCGCCCGTATAAATTTTCAAACACGCCCATGAAAATCTTGCACCCGGCTCCAGAATTCGGCGAAGGAAATGAGTACTATCTGAAGGGGTTATTGGGGCTAGACAACGATACGTACGACTCTTTAGTACAAGACGCAATAATATCCACGATCCCAACAACTGGAGACCCTGGACCGACTCCACACCCGATGGAAGCATTAAAAAGAAATCAGATAGCAACTTGGGACCCTGATTATAAAGATAAGCTTCAGATTTCTTGACACTCTTTGACCCTCAGAGATAAGCTAATCTTAGCGGGCCTGTAGCTCAGTGGTAGAGCAACCGGCTCATAACCGGTAGGTCGTAGGTTCGAAACCTGCCAGGCCCACCATCCCGCTCCCTAAAAATGTTCCTGAGTGTCTATCGTAACTAGACCAAAATAATCAACGTTTATGTATAATATATTTCAATATTGATTAACTCGATGATTGAACGTAAATAACCGACAACACAGGAGACCATTTATGTTTATAACCCGCCACATGAAACTCTGGATGCTAGGAATATTGTCTGCACTGATATTGGTCATGATATTTCCTACTCTATCCCACGCTCAAGAATCCATAACGGGATCAGCACGCTTTTATGGAATGGCGGTTTCAGACCAAAACGGAACTCCAGTACAATCAGAAGAAATATGCGCCTGGATTGAAGATGAAGAAGTTGCTTGCGGACCAATACAACGCGGCAGATACAAAATCCAGATAGATGAACCTAGCGGATCTGACTACGATGGCCAGAGCATCACATTTACAGTATGGGTCGATGAGACCGAAACTGAAGTCGAGGGTCAGGGCCCATACCCGGACTGGAAAGACGGATTAGAGACGCAGCTAAACCTGATATTCCCAGGTGCAATAGCAAACGCAGTCAATAAAGCACGTTCAGCTATCGCAGGATTCATAGACCCCAACATGGCCAAGAATATGCCCAAAATGGAAATGCCTGGCGGTTCAGGTAAAGAAGAACAGAGGATAAGACAAGAAATAGAACAAGAGAAACAAAATCGCCTTAATGACATGACTCAACGGCTTCAACCAGAGATCGACCGAATAGAACGAGAGAAACTCACGAATCTTGAAAATATCGAGCAAGACTATAAGAATAAACTAGCTATGTTAGAACAGGACGGTGGTAATCAAGGTGAAATCGGTCAGCTTGAATGGGAACTAGAAGATAGGCAAAACGAACTGAAGAGGGACCTAGGCCAAGCTCCCGGGTGGAAAATAGACGAAATTCGACGAGACATTGAACGGTTAGAATTGAATCTGGCTCAAGCTAAGCAGCGGGGTAATTCCGAATCACAAAGACAAACTGCCAATGCCCAGAGGCAATACTTAGAAAACAAGAGCAACCAAGAACGTAACGCCACTGAACAAATAAGCCGCCTGAAATCTGATCTGCAAAGAGAAAGAAGTAATATTGAGCGAGAGATGCAAGAACAACTTAGGCAAAGACTCTCCGAAATACAAAGAATGCAAGGCGAACAACAGCGCATGGAGCGCGAAGACGAAATGAGAGAAGAACAAATGCGCATGCAAATGGAAGCAGATGAACAGCGCATGGAACGTGAACAAGAGCGCATG
>JAPNTN010000117.1:0-8947 GCA_027249445.1 Dehalococcoidia bacterium
CCTTTGTAGAGAGCTTTGTCTGTTGCAAGAACGTTATTGCTTAAAAACTTATAGTTGACCATTGCACCTTCGGATAATTCCGAGGCCCTGCCGGTTGGTTCCACTATATCCGCTGAAGTGACCACCGCTCTTACACCAGGAAGCGCAGCTGCTTTGCTAGTGTCTATGCTCTTGATACGAGCGTGGGCGTGAGGGCTGCGTAAGACTCTCCCAAAAAGCAATCCTGGTAAATTTGTGTCAGCTGCGTATCTGGCTTTGCCAGTTACTTTATCCGCTCCATCAGGTCGTATAGGCCTGGTTCCGACTACTTTATATTCTTGATTTGACAAGACCATATTGGGCTTATAGTCCAGCATGTATTCCTCCGAGTAAATAGTTGAGATTAGTACTTAAGCAACATAATATCATATGAAATGTGGTTAACGATATCTAGTACTACACAGTGATCTAGCAATGTAGGGCGTGATAGTAGATGCCCGAACAGTCATTAGCTATTCTGCAATCTAGTAGACGCTTTTGGAGATTGCCAAATTGAGCCTTGGCCCCATACCTAGTGAAATCTGCGAGGCCATACCGGTTGCCCGCACAGCTTTTTATAAACAGCGATTATTGTTAATCCAGCGGCAAACCCGCCTATATGCGCCCAGAGTGCCACGCTGGTTTGATTTGATACTCCGACTGTGCCCAGTAATTGGTATAGTTGCAAGAGTAGGTAAAAGCCGAGTACATACATAGCCTGGAGTTCAAGCGCAGTTATGAATACAAACATGAACAGGACTTTGACGCGGTTATATGGATATAGTAAAAAGTATGCCCCAAGCACTCCAGATATTGCGCCACTGGCCCCGATAAGTGGGACAACTGAAGATTGGAAAAAGAACCAGTGACACAGAGCGGCAACGAAGCCGCATATCAGGTAGAACATCGTATACTTAACTGGTCCTAGTCGATGTTCTACGTTATCGCCGAAAACCCATAGGTAAAGCATGTTGCCGGCAAAATGCAATCCACTACTATGCATGAACATGGAAGATAGAAGGGTAAGCCAGTCTGAAATCGGAGTGGCCACATCTAAGGGGGTCGTCATGGGGACAATTTGCCCCTGTGATATACCATATCCGGTAATTATAGTGATATACGTCCTTGTCTGGCCGGTCGATATCTCTGCAGGTATGAATCCCCATCTATGAAATATCTGGGAGGATTCTATGCCCGACTCTCCGAAAATCATGCCTATACCGCCGAAAAGGATTTGAAGGGCGAAGATGACAGTATTGATGCTAATGAGCGCAATCGTCACCGCAGGCTTAGACTGGTAATGAGTGGTGGCGTCACTGAAGGGAATCAATGGTGTGTGTCACGTTATCCTAGAATGCGGAATAATTTTATTATAACGCGGAGACTAAATATCTCCTATGGTATGACAAATCATATCTGCTGCATTCTTCTGGGTTAACACTCCCATGTTTAATATCATGTGGTAGAGTTCGGGATCGCTCGGACTTACCTTGAAAAACTTACGGTAGAATGTAATTCTAGCCTGTTCTAATTCCTTAGCATATGACTCAGCTTCAGACTCTGTTAAATGTTCTCGTGCCTGGACAGTGGTAGACCGTATCTCAATTGGTGCTACCAATCCTATGTGGATCACACCGGGTACACCTTGCAATATCATGTTTGAGCCTCTCCCGATGATCACAACATTCCCAGATGCAGCTAATCTGTTTACGACTAAGGTAGTAGCCTCTATAAAGGCGGTATCATTTAGGCGTTGACTTGGATTTGATGGGTCTCCAGCGAGCTCCTCGTAAGTCTCGGCAGGCAACATCTCCATGCCGCGGCCAAAATAGGCTTCTCCACTAATACCAGATGCAGCTGACCTTTCCAATACATCTTGTAGAAATCTACCTAGTTTCTCTCGGAAACTAATCACTTTCTGTTCTTTAGCCATCATGGCCCCTACTGGAGCCCCGGCTAACTTGGCAGCTTCGGCAAATACCATGCGGTCTACGTAGTCAAGTTTAAGACGTTCAGCTATTAGTTGCCCTACTTCAATGTTTCCTGCCCCGATTGGGCCGTTTATTGTGATGACTGGCATAAAGTCCTCCGGCCATTGTGTCCTATGACTGAATTAGTCTGGCGCGTCTTCTTGTGTATTCTTCTTGTAGTAGACCCATCGCTGAGGAGTCATACCAGGATTCATTTTTTCTATGCGTAGCGCGTAGATGCCCTTCAAGAACGAAACCAACATGATTGAACATGGTAAGTGCGTGATTATTGTATTCAGGTACATCTACCCAAATTCTATGGAGTTGCAAATTTTGGAAGGCCTCGTCTAATAGTGATATGAGAGCAGACGTCCCATAATGATGGTGCCATAGGTCCTTACGTCCGATTAATATAAACAGCTGGGCTTCTTGTAGAGCCCATTCAATCACTAGTTGGGCTTCTCCGATGTGGCCTTCTTCTTTACTATATAGTGAAAATATTCTTCTGGAATTACTCTGGATGTGTTTCAATGGTGGTTCGTCTCCAGAGGACATCAACAGGGCAGGTGAATAGCCTATATGGATAGGTTGTTCATCCTCATCTAAGCCATACCAGGATTCGCTTATTTCTGAGTCTTCCAGCCACATATGGATTCGTTGTATATCTTCCAGCTTAACAGGCTGTAGTGTGATATTGGGAATCATCTAACCACTCCAAAACCTTCCCTGACAGAAAACAGGTGTCTCCAAAGTGAGGAGCATTATATCAACGACTGAAAGACCTTGCAAGACTGGAGACGTAAACCGGCACGGGTAGCATATTAACAACGATAAACGTAGTCGCAAGTCACATGTCTAACGTATTACGTATAGAATGTAAATTGAGGTGTGAGAAGAAAAAAGCCTCTCCAAAGAGAGGCTTTTTTGAATGCTCAAGACAAAATCTGAGTCTATCGGACAGCAGCTGGCTTGCCACTTCCTAATTCCTCGTGAGCCCAGCCAAGCAGGTCAACTGTTTCCTGCCAACCTATGCAAGCGTCCGTAATGGAAACACCATATTCTAGTTGTGAGAGGTCTTCACAGAGTTTTTGATTTCCAGGATTAAGATTACTCTCTAGCATACACCCAATGATGTCTGCGTCACCGGAGGCGCGTTGAGAGACTACGTCTTTGAACGCCATGCCCTGTTTGGTATGGTCTTTATAAGAATTCCCGTGGCTGCAATCTACTACTAGTTGAGATCGCACTCCTCCAGCAGTTAGTCGTTCTTTGGCATCTGCTACGTCGTCGGCGTGATAATTCGGGCCGCTGTTACCGCCTCGCAACACTAAGTGCCCGTCGGGGTTGCCCGTTGTTTTGATCAGGGCTGTACGACCATCGGTATCTAAACCAATAAATCCATGAGGGCTTCGGGCCGATAACATGGCGTCCACAGCTATTTGCGCATTACCATCAGTGCCGTTCTTGAATCCCACGGGCATGCTTAATCCACTAGCCATTTGCCTATGTATTTGACTCTCGGTAGTTCTTGCGCCAATTGTAGACCATGTAATCAAGTCGGCCAGGTATTGTGGAACTATCGGGTCTAAGAATTCTGTACCTGCGTACATTCCCATCTCGTTTATCTTAAGTAATAGGGAACGAGCTGTTTTGAGACCGCCCTCGATGTCAAAGCTATCATTCAGATGTGGATCATATATTAGACCTTTCCATCCTACTGTAGTACGGGGTTTCTCAAAGTAGACTCGCATGACAATCAGCATTGTGTCGGATACCTTTTTGGACAATTCAACTAATTGAGATGCGTACTCAAGGGCAGATTCTTCGTTATGTATCGAGCAGGGTCCTGCAACAACAAGCATACGATCATCTTGACCGTCGAGAATTTTACGAAGTTGCTCCCGTCCAGAAAGGACGACCTCTTTGGCTTTATCTGACAGGGGTATCTCTTTAATCAATTCTATAGGTGTTATTAAAGGTTGTGTATCCATTACGTGTACATCCCTTGTTGATGACGACTGCACGGTAGACTCCTCTTTAAAGTATTTTTATACTTCGGATGTTTATTATTTAACTAGGTCAGAAGTATGTTTCCCTTGAAGCAAAAACCCCAACCTGTTTGGCTGGGGTTTTGGTGTATTTCTGACTTTGGGGTGGTTTCTATAGCACCAAAACTCCGCTGGTCCGGTCGGTACCAGTAAAGTAATAATAGTATTCGTATGAACCCAACAAGTTAAACATCAATGGGATTATACGAGATACGTCCGGGAAGTGTCAATCGAGCGCCGGGACAAGTTTGAGATGAAACTCAGTATATGGTTATTCGGGTAGTCCTTGAGAACGAAGGGCATCAGTCCCATTTAGATATATGTTTGTGACTTCTGATTGGGGAGTATCTGTGTTGTAGAGGATCAATATCCTTACACAACCCTGCATGCTTCCTGGGACGGGTATTTCGCGTGCGCACATCAATGCTGTAGTGTTCCAGCCCAGTTGTCGTGCCGCAGCTGCCGGAAAAACTGCATCTAGGTCCTCCGTCACAGTGAAGAAAACCATAGCCACGTTGGGTTCTTCCAGATGATTGGCCTCGATTAATTCAGAAAGTAGTTCCTTCGTAGCCCCATAGATTTCCTCTGCTGTATTTCCGGATGCTCGCGTAGCACCACGTATTCCTCTACATTCTGTCATTGCACTTCGTCCTAGGATTTCTTGCCTGATAGATTTGATACAAGATCGGCCACGTTTGCGATTATTTTGTCTTCGGGGGAATCCAACATCGTACGAATCAGCGCGCTTCCTACAACTGCTGCGTCGGCTTCGTTGCATACTTCTAATACATGCTCACGGCTGGAGATGCCAAAACCGACGGCGAGAGGCAATGATGTATGACCTTTAACACGCTGGATGAGATCTAACCCACGATCGGAGACATCTTGCCTAGAACCGGTTACTCCGGTCACACTTACGCAGTAAATAAAGCCTGATCCGACGGTAAGGGTCCCAGCTATCCGGTCTGCAGCGCTTGTTGGAGCCAATAGAGGAATGATATGAAGCCCGTGTTCTGAGCATGCACTCTGAAGAGGAGTGATTTCCTCCCATGGTAGGTCCACTACTATGAGTCCATCAACTCCAACGGAAGAACATTTGTGAGCGAATTCTGCTATCCCGTAGTTAAAAATCGGATTGTAGTAACCCATTAGGATTAGTGGAGTCGTTGGTATGTCTTTCCGAACCGCCTCGACGATATTTAGACAGTCATCAATAGTGATACCGTTTTCGAGGGCGATGTTGGTTGATTCTTGAATAACTGGACCGTCTGCCAACGGATCACTAAAAGGTATACCGAGCTCAATTAGATCGGCCCCATTCTCTACTAAAACTGGTATAAGCTTTTTGGTTATATCTAGGCTAGGGAAGCCTGATGTGATGTATGTGACCAAACCGGTACGCCCGGATTGTCGTATGGATGCAAAAGTTTCTGTTACTCGGTCCACGGCCTCTACCTCAACTGAGTCAATCTACACTATGAGCCTATTGATGTCCATACGGGTATGAAGGTTATTGCTAACGTGAGGCAGTTGTTAACACTGTGCGCTAATATGCATGGCCAAATCGAATTCGTGGCCCGATATAGATAGGTGAGGAATAAACTCATTACAAACGTTGGAATTAGAACTCCAATATGGGCGTGCATCCCACTAAACATCAGGGAGGTGATTATTACCGACGTGTGCGGTCCAAAGCGAGTTCGCAAACCAGAGAAAATAAACCCTCGAAATAGTATCTCTTCGGTGAATGGTGTCCATACACCAATCATGCAAAATGTAGCAACTGCGAGATAGCCTTTCGGGAGGACGATAACACTTGCTACATCCGGTGGCAGCAAGAACGTCCATCCGACTGCGGACACCGCTAGTGAATATACCATCACGAATACCAAGAATAGGAATACCGACATGATAGACAAGCCGGACCAGATTATTAATCGGCAAGTTGGTAACCTAAGGCCAAATGAATTCCATGAGCATTTATAAACGATCTTTGTGGGAAGACATACGACCGCTAGTATAATTATTCCCATAAGAAGACTAAGGAGTATCTCTGATAAGCCGTCTTCGCGCTGGAATAATCTGCTTAGAGAGAGCAGTATTATGGCCATACTGCTGAGGAAGGCCATAATGCCAATTGCTACTGCTAACGGCCCCCAAGGAGCATCCTTGACAATAGGTTTAGATGTATGTTGTTTTGTCTCTATGCGTGGTGCCTTTCAAGAAAGTAAATTCTCAGGTATATGCAAGTTTTGAGTTCACATGAATATAGACCGTAATATAGACTGTTCTGTAACTCCCAACTGGACCCGCGGCAGTATATCAGCTAGCGTAACACAATAAGGGGTTTGCCAGCTGATATGCATTGGGTAATAATGTGGCCAGACTGGTCATACATGCCTAGGGAGGGATCATTCATAATGGTGTCGAATACAAACGAATTATCACATGAAGCTTTTCTATATTTGATCCGGCAATCAGGGATCGATTTGGACACTGGCCATGATAAAGAATTATTCGATTACGTAAAAAGCGTTTTGTCGAGTCTCGATCCTTTGAGAAGTATTGATGTCGGTAGCACTGAACCGCCAATGATGTTTATCCCTGCCCAGGAGGATGTTTAATGACTGACGTTAACTTATGTTACGCCAGCGTGCGTGCACTATCCGAATTAGTCTCGAAGAAGCAAGTCTCTCCCGTGGAGATTATTGAAGCGCACCTGCAACGTATATCTGAAACTGAGCCAGTGCTCAATTCTTTTATAACTTTACTAGCCGATGAAGCTCAGGAGGCCGCTAGGCGAGCCGAGGCGATGATAAACAGAGGAAATCATTTGGGACCCCTGCACGGAATACCTGTGGGCCTAAAAGACCTTTTCAATACTGGAGGAGTTAAAACTACTTCAGGATCACGCATTTTTGATAATTATGTACCTATCGAAGATTGTACAGTCGCGTCTAAGTTCCGGGCGGCAGGCGCTATATTAATCGGTAAACTGAACATGCATCAGTTTGCTTATGGTCCGACAGGTGAAAATCCTGATTACGGACACATGCACAATCCCTGGGACCCTGAGAAAATAGCGGGTGGTTCGAGTGGTGGGTCAGGATCAGCGGCAGCTTCTGGCCAATGCACTATAACAATGGGAAGTGACACCGGTGGTTCAGTGCGGATTCCCAGTTCATTCTGTGGAATCGTTGGTCTGAAGCCAACCTATGGCCTCGTTAGTCGTAACGGGTTGACCCCATTGTCGTGGTGTCTAGATCATCCAGGTCCTATGGTTAGGACAGTAGAAGACGCGGCATTGACTATGAATGTCATAAGTGGTTTTGATCCAAAAGATGTAGCTTCCGCTCGGGTAAATATTCCGGACTATACTGAAAATCTTAATAAATCTATTCAAGGCTTACGAGTTGGTATAGTTAAAGAGTTTTTTGATGCACCTTTGGATGCTGAGGTAGAATCTATAGTCAGGAAGGCGATCTCGCACATCGAGAGTATGGGTGCGGAAATCCATGAGGTTTCTATGTCTATGTTTGAGCAGTCCCAAGCGATTTCAGGCACTATACTGATGTGTGAAGCGGCTGCATACCATAGAGAATTATTAAAAGATCATGCAGAAGAATTATATGCACCTGTGCGTCTGAGGTTAGAGTCGGGTTTGCTTATAACTGCTGCAGACTACCTCAAAGCCCAGCAAGCGCGTGCTTTGTTTAATACATCCGTGAATGCGTTATACCAGACTGTAGACGTCTTGGTTGGTCCTAGCCAACCGATTACAGCACCGACCCTATTGGCGCAGAGTGTAGAGATTAACGGTACTAGAGTCGGTACAACTGCCGCTGTTACGCAATATAGTCGGCCCTACAATATCACAGGAACTCCTGCAATCACGGTACCGTGTGGCTTTTCTGCATCTGGGATGCCAGTCGGTCTTCAAATCGCTGGTAAGGCCTTCGATGAATCGACTGTTCTGCAGGTCGCGCATGCCTATGAATCGACAACTGATTGGCATCTTAAGCATCCGGACATCGCGTCCTAGGCCATTAGGGAGTATGCATAGATTTGTTTGATGTCATCACTTTTGATTTATGGCAAACATTGTTGATAGATTCTTTGGGTCATGGGATTCGCCGCGGTGAACTCAGATTGTCAGGCGTTAAAGATGAACTATCCAAGGCTGGTAAGACCTATAGTGAGAGCGAACTCACAGAGGCATATAGCGAATGTATCACACAGTGCAGATCTCTTCGGAGTGACAATAGGGACATGCATTTTGATCGCCAAGTAAAGATTTTTCTGGATCTGCTGGAACCCGATTTAAGTGAGACATTAGGAAAGCGGGTCTTTGATTCTGTAACTGAGATCTATTCTGACGCTTTCTTCCTATCACCTCCCGTATTGCATGATAACTGTTTGGAAGTATTATCAAAGATAAAGGATATGGGGCTCAAGATTGCGTTGATCTCCAACACTGGAATGACACCTGGGGTGGCGTTTCGCAGATTCTTAAGAGAGACAGGAGCACTTGATTTCTTTGAAGAGACCGTATTCTCAGATGAAGAATTGTTGAGTAAACCTTCCCCCGAGATATTCCATCGAACGCTTCTTCGCGTGGAAGGGCGGGCTTCTATGTCTGTTCATGTGGGTGATAGTATCCAGCATGATGTCCTCGGTGCCCATTTGGCTGGTATGAAAGCTATCTGGATTGAAGGATTCTCAGAACGTGGTGACTTATCCGATCCTAAGATGGTACCTGACGTTACCGTTGCAGATTTGGCGCAGGTCCCCGACGCTCTGGTTGATATGCTGGGATAAGGCGACTAGTGGACTGTCCACACATGCTTATGCTATTCTCAGTTAGTACGAATAGCCTCCCTCCACCGAGGGGTTGCGGTGAGGATGAGGTAG
>JAPNTN010000118.1:0-4689 GCA_027249445.1 Dehalococcoidia bacterium
TTGATTCAACTCGTTCTTTAAGAAACTCCTTATAATCTCCAAACGGTATGAAACAAATATCCTGGCTATCCGGCTTTGCGGCATTGGGGAATTCCGCCTGTAACGCTAACTCACGGATTTCATTCTTTGTATATCCACCTATAGGCATCAATGTATGGCTGAGATCTGTTTGTCCCATACCGTAGAGGACATAGGATTGATCTTTCGAAGTATCGATTCCTTTCTTAAGCTCCAGCCTATCTAATCCTCGCTCTATACGCGCATAGTGTCCTGTTGCTACGTAACTAGCGTCGAGAGCTCTAGCTCTATTAGCCAAAAAATTAAATTTGATCTTGTCGTTACACGCAATACAAGGGTGAGGAGTCCGCCCATGCTGGTACTCAGAGCAGAAATAATCTATTACAAATGTCTGAAATTCTTCCTGAACATTCATAACATAATGGGGAACACCTAGTTTTTGACATACTCTCTTAGCATCTTCTACATCATCAACAGTACAACAACCTTTGTAATAATCAGGCAAATCATCAGTATCCAGAGTGTAGAGTTTCATTGTTACGCCAATTACGTCATAACCCTCATTTTTCAGCAGAAGGGCCGCTACTGATGAGTCTACGCCACCACTCATTGCAACAATTACGCGTTCGGTCATTCTATTGTGTTCATCCTTTTGTCCATTTATTGCAGGTTTCATAGTTTGGACTCACATTCTTAGCACATATGATAATCTATCAACATATATTCCTACAATTAATTTAGCTTAGGGAATAAATTAGGTGGCCAACAACAATGTCCAACGTCCAGATAAATGTGTATGGAAACTGTCTTAATTGCGGAGAGCCAATCACTACAACCGGTAACTACTGCGGCTTTTGCGGAGCTTTTATCGCCCCCGAGCAGAGCATAACCACATTCAATACGGAGGTTCCAGACTTTGCCGGATTCTGGGTCAGACTATTTGCGCGGCTCATAGACGAACTCTTTGTGACTTTAGTATTTGGTATGCTCGTCAGCATTATAGGCATGAGTGACTTCACTGCTTTCGCTTTAGTCATAATAAATTTTTCATATTTTGTTCTGATGACCAAGAGTAGAGGTCAAACCCTAGGTAAAATGGCTTTAGGTATTCAAGTAGTAGATTCAAGTGGAAACATACCTAGTGTAGGGACAATACTCTTGAGGGAGATACCGTGTAAAATTCTATCCGCCTTGCCTTTGTATTTAGGATACGCCTGGGCGGGATGGGATGACAAAAAACAGGCCTGGCATGATCATCTGTCCAAAACATTTGTCATCAAAAAACCTAAACCCACTGACTAAGTACTTCTATCACATGGAGGCATAAATACCATGGCCATTTCTTTTGGATGCTCGCTTCCTAGTCGTGGGAGCATGGCTAGCCCCGAAAATCTTGTAGCTTTGAGCCACAGGGCTGAAGATCTGGCTTTTAGTTCTGTGTGGGTCAGTGACCATATTATCCTACCCAGAGAAGTAGCGTCGTTTTACCCATATGCCTCCGACGGTGTAGCCACGTTCACTCCAGATGAGCCCTACTATGAACCTATTTCAACTCTCAATTTCCTAGCAGGTGCGACCAGCTCTGTGAGACTAGGGACCCATGTTTTAATCGTACCATACCGCAATCCCGTATTGACGGCAAAAATGCTGGCTACACTAGACGTTTTATCAAACGGACGGCTGATTCTTGGCGTAGGAGTTGGGTGGATGCGAGAAGAATTTGAAGCATTAGGACTAGATCACTTTGCAAATCGCGGAGCAGTTACAGACGAATACCTAGAGATTTTTGAGGAATTGTGGACTAATGATAGTCCCAAATTTAACGGTCAATTCTTTTCTATTGATGGAGAGGGATTCCTACCCAAACCAACCCAGAAGCCTCGACCTCCAATATGGATAGGCGGACACTCCCGGCCAGCTTTAAGAAGAGCAGCAAGATACGGAGACGGTTGGATGCCAATCGGTCTGCGCCCACCGGCTATCCTGGAACCCGCTGAATTGTCCGAAAAAATATCATTTCTCAAGGAAATGAGTGTAAGTCACGGAAGATCAGAAGATGCTGTAACCCCATGTTTTAGCACTCATGTAGTACTAACTGAAGAACCACCTAATAACCGTGCTATGATGCAGGGAATACCGGAACAAATAGCTGCAGATATACGGCAATACCAAGATGCCGGAGTCAGAAATTTTATAATAAACTTTGCAGCGAAAAACCTCGGAGAACAATTAGAATCTATGGAAAGGTTTTCGCGAGAGGTTGTTACACTAATACCATCTTAGCCCTACACTACTAAAATCTGCTTTTACATACCATACACAAGCATAATTTACTGGGCACCGTATCTTTGCTCCAGTTCATATATATCATCTAGACCTAGAAGCCCTGCCACATCAAACCGCGTGGCGTATCTTGATGGGTCAACCTTCCCTTTGTCCCTTAGTTCCTCGTAGGCTTCCTTCACCTGTTTATAAATTAGCCACGGGGTGCTCCCACAAATCATTAATTTATAACCAAGTGCATCCACGTCCTGAGTTGCCACAAGATCACCGTTATACAATCGTGGCATATCGTTCAAGTCACTAGCATACATCTTCAAGTCTTCCATAGACTTTATCCCATCAACAAATATCATATCCGCGCCCGCATCCCGATACGCCTTACATCGGATTACTGTATCTTCCCAACCATTAACAGCATACGCGTCACAACGTGCAATAATGACAAAATCCGGGTCACGCCTAGCATCCAGTGCTGCTCTAATTTTCTGGACATGCTCTTCCATTGGTATCACTTGCTTACCCTCGAAGAAACCACATTTTTTAGGAAATACTTGGTCCTCAATGTGAATACCTGCGACACCTGCCGTTTCGTATTCGCGAACAGTTCTACGAACATTTAGAGCGTTCCCATACCCCGTATCAGCGTCGCATATTACAGGTATATCTACAGCATTAACTATATATTTAGCCGACATCACCATCTCTGTCATCGTCAGCATGCCAACGTCAGGGAACCCTTTTTCAGCTGATGTACCTGATCCCGTCATATATACAGCCTCAAACCCCACTGATTCAGCAATACGTGCTAAGAGCCCATTCATCACAAATGGGGCTACCGTAAGTTGATCTCTATTGAGCAATTCCCTTAGTTTAGTAGTAGTTTTCATAATCACTCCAAAGCCGACAGATTTTTATAACGAGTACGATTCAAGCACTCTCCATCTCAGATCGGATACCCAGCCACCTTTATTCCATGATTCGATATCAGAATTACTCTCGAATCGTATCAGTTGTAATTGCCAAGCTTTTGTGGAATTCGGTATATTCAAATCTCTAATTACGTTCTCCGCGAAAGTAACAGCACTTAAAAACACCGAGTCACTAAGATTAGCATGCTTCATAAGGTATATATACGGCTTATAATCAGACTTGAGAATATTAATATCTGGGATTACAGTACCACTGGTAGATTCCACTAATTCCAATATTTTCCACCAAAGCTTCTGCAAATGTCTCTGACCTCGGTCTATGGGATCTTCAGCCACCGTAAACTCGAGGAATATATCATCGCAATTCTCCAACATATGACCAACACCACGGCTGACTAATGGAAATCTGAGTGAGTTTTTCTGTGATTCGGCGCTAATCCGTTCCAATCCGATAGAAATATTTGATATACCCTCTTCTGAAGAATCGAAGTAAGGTATAAGAGGCATATGCAACATTTCCATTTCGGCAGCCCAAGCTCCGTATTGCCCACACACAAGTTGCCTTAGACGGTACACTCGGGAGGTGAATACAGGTTCAGGTATTAATGAAATTCCGTAACGAACTGTCATATGCATTCCATAATCTCTATATCAACCTAACGGCAGAAGTAGCAGACACCAAAACTAGTACCACTACTAAGACAATACCAAGCACTAACCATGAAGGCCATTGCTTAGTATAATCGCTGCCCGAAGGTGATATTATGCTATCTAAACCTAATATTTCTGTTGCTTCATCCAAATGATTTTCATACACATATAAGCTATGTGGCACGTTATAAGCAGAACCCCACAATCCCGACCCACCTTGCAACGACTTCAAAACACACGGTATGCCGGCTTGATATAACCTCTGTTCTGACAATCGTGCCAATGGTTCATTCTCATATGTCGCGACTTCAACTTGCCTGGAGTTATCTTTCAAAGATATTACTACCTTTCGAGATTCGTCACACAAGATGAATCCCGCGCAATGGTGACGTCACAACGTGATTATAGCAAAACATTAGACGAACATAATCATATTAGTAACTTTTGGCTCTCCTACTCTTGTGATATAATTCTTCGATGTCAAACAGGCCGAGGTGGTGGAATAGGTAGACACGCGGTCTTGAGGGGGCCGTGGGCGTAAGCTCGTGTGGGTTCAAGTCCCGCCCTCGGCACCACCAGAGCGAGCAAACCAAATCAAGGCGACGTAGCCAAGTGGACTAAGGCGGAGGTCTGCAAAACCTCTATTCGGCGGTTCGAATCCGCCCGTCGCCTCCATATGAAATATAAACATAAGATCCCAGAGCCGAGGTGGCGGAATGGTAGACGCGACGGACTTAAAATCCGTTACCAGCAATGGTGTGTGGGTTCGAGTCCCTCCCTCGGCACCAACAATTTTAAGCACAAAATA
>JAPNTN010000119.1:0-2603 GCA_027249445.1 Dehalococcoidia bacterium
GTCGGTCATTTTGAGCCATTAACTATGGTCGAAATATCTGCCAGTAAAGGGCGAACATTAGACACTATAAACCAAGCCCAGATAATTAATAACTTTTCAGATCTAAAATCCAATCTTTCACTAATCAGTCAAGGACTCTATGTAGCAGAGCTATTAGACGGTTTCGGAAATGAATCGAATTCCAACCACCACCTATACAACGTAGCGGTCGAGACATTGGTTAATATCAATGCAAATCCAGATCAGCTATTAAATCTCCGATGGTTTGAGATTCATCTACTGAAAAGCACAGGCTTTGGAATTGAATTTGAAACATGCACATCATGTAACACTGATATCCAACCTCAACGTCATAGATACAGCCCAAGTCACGGTGGCCTAATATGCCCTGAATGCAATCAGTTAACAGAGTATTCCCATCCAATTTCGTTACAAGCTTTAAAAGTGTTCCGGTTAATAGACCGAACAAATCTATTGTCTCTACCTTATTTGAATATTTCAGATGCACTACTACTAGAGATGAAAACTTTGTTAGGAACTACCGTGCGATATTGGGTTGATAAAGAAATACGCAGTAATACGTTCATGGAACGCCTTGAACGATTGGACTAGCAAGCAGTATTCTCCTGTGCGGCTATAACAGTCAACATAGAAATACAGAGGTTTTAATACTACAAAACCTCGAAAGGCAATCCATGTTCGAGAAAATACTAATCGCGAATCGCGGGGAAATCGCCTGTCGCATCATAAAAACTTGCCGAAAGCTCGGCATCAAGACGGTGAGTGTATACTCCGATGCTGACTCGCAATCAAAGCACGTAAAGCTGTCGGACGAGAGCTATTGTTTAGGTCAATCAGACGCTAGTAGCAGTTATCTGAACATCGAAAAAATCCTAGCAGCGGCTAAACACCACAAAGTTGATGCTATACATCCCGGATACGGCTTCTTGTCAGAGAACCCTGAATTTGCAGAATGTTGCATCAAATCTGGGGTATGTTTTATAGGTCCTAGACCGGAGCTCATTGCACAAATGGGAGACAAATTAGCTGCCCGAAACCTGGCCCAAAAAGCGGGACTCCCAATATTACCAGGGACTGACGAAGCCGTATCAGACGCCCAAGCGGTAGATGAAGCGTGGAGATTAGGATTTCCCCTGATGGTTAAAGCTGCAGATGGGGGCGGTGGGATTGGCATACATACCATAGAATCTATTGATGAATTAATCCCAATTGTCGACCGAACGAGAAAAATATCTGAGAGTTCCTTTGGGAGCACAAGACTATTCTATGAAAGATATCTGAAAGACGCTTCACACATTGAAGTCCAGATTTTAGGTGATCAGCATGGCAATCTAGTACACCTACATGAACGAGATTGTTCCCTCCAAAGAAGGAATCAAAAAGTAATTGAAGAAACACCCTCTACGAAACTAAGCCCAGAGGTACAGGCAAAAGTACATAGCCTAGCAATCAAGCTTGGTAAAGCTATCAATTATACAAACGCTGGCACAGTAGAATTTCTAGTTACTGAACAAGGGAATATATATTTTCTGGAAATGAACACGAGGTTACAAGTAGAACACGGTGTTACAGAACTAGTAACAGGCTTGGATTTGGTTGAGCTGCAAATAAAGATAGCTATTGGTGAATCACTGCCAATAGCTCAGGGAGATATAGCCATTCGAGGGCACGCAATTCAAGCACGCGTTTACCCTGAGGATCCTGATACCTTTATGCCTAATATAGGAAAGGTTTCTGGTCTACATATACCCAATTGTAGATCATCACGAATCGATACGGCACTTTGCAAAGGGTATGAAGTTACGCTACACTACGAGCCTCTGATGGCCAAAGTAATGGCTTGGGGGAAAAATAGAGAAGAATCTATTAAACGCCTGAGTAAAACTCTATTAGCACTAAGAATAGAGGGAGTAAAAACCAACATACCTCTGCTGAGAGATATACTGACCGATCAGGATTTCCTAGATTCCATCCATCATACTGGATCTCTCCCTAAAATTATTGATGCCATAATACTAAACAGGCAAAGCAAGAAATCAAACGGCAGCATGGATAATAAAAAGCAAAATAATAAAGAACTCGCCGCAACCATAGGAGTTGCTTTAGCTATAGCTATGAATAAATCCATGTCGACTTCATCATCTACTGAAGTCGACCGGTCCTGGAAAAACGTAGCCCGCAGAGAACAACTGCTTTCCCGTAGTACGGGGCGAATGGATTGGCATTAACCACATTTCAGATAAAGGTTGACGGAGAATGGTACTCCATACAGATTGGGGACATAACTCAATCCTCGGTAGAAGTATCAGTAAACGGGGAATCCTTCTTAGTCGAGATTGAGCCAGAATTACTCCAAGGAAACACCCGAAGGCCGCCCAATCGGCGGCAATCGGAAACTACCACCAACCTAGATCATGAGCCCAGCAATGATTCTTCTAAAATTCTCCGGTCACCTATGCCAGGTAAAGTTATGTCTATATCCGTCAGGCCTGGAGAATCAGTCATGTCTGGACAAGAGTTATGCGTTGTCGAAGCGATGAAAATGGAACAAAGCATTTGTTCACCAGCGGATGGGATTATAA
>JAPNTN010000120.1:0-4074 GCA_027249445.1 Dehalococcoidia bacterium
GAGGGATTGTGCGGTCACGGAGATCAAAAGCAAGAGTTATCTGGAACATATATTCGTAGTATAATTCAAGGTGGAGTAGAACCTGCACCGCTCACATTACGACCAGAGGTTTTAGAAGTGGTACGAAAATGCGCAGACCAATACGGGTTTGGGAGTCCCTTCGTTGGTGATGACTATCTAGCGGGTAGAACCCCTGTCATGACTATGCATGAGGTAGATTGCGCTTGTACTGTTTGCACTTGTAATAATTTAGGCGTGTAACTTACAAGTAGCCCCCACACTAGTGGGGGCTACTTTTTTAAGCAAAATTAACGGGGAGGAAATCAATGCCAACTTATGTAAATCCGCAGACATGTAACGCTTGTGCTGGAGAACATGAAGGACCTTTATGTGTTTATATCTGTCCGAATGATCTTATGACTTTGGATACAGAACAGAATAAGGGGTTCAATCAAGAGCCAGAATTGTGCTCAGAATGTTACGCATGCGTCAAATTGTGTCCTCAAGACGCGATATTCGTTCGAGGGTACTCTGATTTTGTCCCGCTAGGAGCTTCTGTGCAACCTAAGCGTATCGATGGTGGCCTGACATGGACAGTCAAGTTTAGAGATGGTAGAGAACTGCAGTTTACTTATCCATCCCGTAGTACTCCAGTGGGCTCATCTGACCCGTACAAGGATTTCACCGAAGATAAGGAAAAAGACCTGGCTGGTCAGGGTCTCGCAGGAGAGTCCAAATGGCTAGGAGTGGATGCATTACCAACTCTACAAGGGAATAAATAGGGGGATATATGGCGTTACCTACTATAGAAACTGTTGAGAGCGACATACTAGTCATAGGTGGCGGTATGTCAGGCTGTGGTGCTGCTTTCGAATCCAAGTATTGGGGCGAAGATCTGAAAGTCGTGATTGTTGAGAAAGCAGTTATAGAGCGTAGCGGTGCGACTGGAGAAGGGTTGTCCGCGATAAATTGTTATATGGGTCAACGATATGGATGGAATACTCCTGAAGATTTTGTCCAATACGTGGTTAATGACATGATGGGACTCGCACGTGAGGACCTCGTTTATGATGTCGGCAGGCATGTTGATTCTTCTGTACATTTACTCGAGGAATGGGGACTGCCTATCTGGAAGAAAGATAATGGAGAATACGAGAGGATAGGGCGTTGGCAAATCCCGATACACGGAGAGTCTTTAAAGCCTGTGACAGCTGAACCAGCAAGGAAAGCAGTTGGAAAAGAAAATATATACGAACGAATAGCTATCACACATTTATTAACTGATGCAAAAGATCCTGGGCGTATAGCCGGAGCTATCGGTTTTGGAGTACGGGAAAATAAGATATGGGTATTTAAATCCAAAGCTGTGATTATAACGAGTGGTGGCGCTTCTAACGTGTTCAGGCCACGGTCTGTGAACGAGGGAATTGGCAGAACATGGTACTCGGTATTTGCTACTGGCTCTGCCTATGGTTTGATGATTCCAATCGGTACAGAAATGACTCAAATGGAGCATAGATTCGTTCCTACTAGATTTAAGGATGGATACGGACCGGTAGGGATGTGGTTCCAGTATTTCCATGCTCATGTGGAGAACGCTCTGGGAGAAGACTATACAGTTACGAGGGATAGTGAACTTAAAAAATACGAGCCATATGGTTCTGCTGTACCTACTCCTACCCCGTTACGAAACCATCAGATGTTCTTGGATATCAGGGACGGAAAAGGCCCTATGTATATGAGGACGGACCTGGCTATGCAAGAATTAGCAGGTGGAGACCCCAAGAAGATGGATAAAGTAAGAGAAGAGGCCTGGGAAGACTTCTTGGACATGACAATAGCTCAAGCGATGACATGGGCATCTCAAAATATTGCACCTGAAGATACTCCCTCTGAGGTAGTTCTCGCAGAGCCTTACATAATGGGCTCTCACTCTGGAGAAGCAGGCGCATGGGTGAGTGGTCCCGAGGATTTATCTCCTCCGGAATACTTTTGGGGTTATAACAAAATGACTACCATTAGGGGCCTATTTGCGGCTGGTGATGGTGTAGGAGCTGCTCCGCATAAGTTTTCTTCAGGGTCCTTTACTGAAGGACGTTTGGCTGCTAAATCAGCAGTGAGATTTGTTAGAGATAACCCTGAGCAGGTGAACTTGAGTGATGCTCAAATTAAGGATTTATCTGATGCAATATGGGCGCCTATGGACACCTTTGAAAAGTATAAAGGAGAGTCGACATCTGATGATGTGAATCCGCACTATATAACTCCAAAGCAAGCACTAGTCAGGCTTCAAAAAATCATGGATGAATATGCCGGTGGAACTTCGTCGTGGTATACGGTCAATGGCCCAACGCTGGAGCGTGGAATAGCTTTAATCGAAATGCTACGAGAAGACTTGGCGCATCAAGGTGCCAGAAACAGGCATGAATTACTTAGGTCATGGGAAGTCGTCCACAGAACATGGACTGGGGAAGCCCATTTGAGACATCTCTTGCACCGTAAAGAAACCCGTTGGCCTGGTTATTATTATCGATCAGATTATCCTGATCTCGACGATAAAAATTGGAGAGTATTCGTAAATTCCACTTTTGACTCTTCAAGCAATAAGTGGAACCTTACTACTAAGCCATACAAGCATATTGTCACTTAATTAGGTATTGTTGTGACACAGCTATACGTATAGCTGTGTCACAACATGAACTATCTACCGTAACTAGGTGGTGTTCGTATGAGTTCTAGAGGTGACTCACCTTCTGAACAACTAGGGGGCGATAAACATTCGCCTCGCACGCGGAAAATGGATACGTTCCGTTCTCTTAAGGGGAACCCGCATCATTGTTTTCTTTTCACAGGGAACCTTTTCTCTAATGCTGCCCAATGGTTACAGTTTATTACCTTGGGATGGTTAGCATTAGAAGTCAGTGGCTCAATGGTACATTCCATCATGGCCGTTGCTATACGTGCCTTGCCTACTCTTTTACTTAGCCCTTGGGGTGGTGTCTTAGCCGATAGGATGGACAGAAGAATATTGGCTCTCATCACTGTGATTGGAATGAGTGTTGCTGCAGTAGTATTTGCAGCCTTAGTTGGGATGAGTTTAATAACAAATGTATGGTATGTGTATGCTTATACATTGGTTACTGGAATAGGATTCGCTGTAAACCAGCCTGTGAGACAGGCTTTGATTGCGAACACTGTACCGGAAAGGTATATGGCAAATGCTTTAGCGCTTAATGCCCTTACTGTGACCTCTATGAGGCTGTTGGGAGCGATCTTGGGTGGTTCATTGATGATTACCCTAGGCTTTACGTGGAATTTTATTGTAGAGGCTGCTTTATATATAGCGACAGCCTTGTTGCTGCTCCCAATGAAGATGCCGTATCGAGAAGATAGTACAGCAAAAGATTCTTCACCGTTGAGCAATTTGCTGGAAGGCATGAACTACATACTAAAGAAAAGGGTTATGTTTCGGTTAATGTTGCTCAATTTTGTAAGGACAGGAGTATTTGCGCCGCTGCTTCTCTTGCTGCCTGCGTATACATCAGAGGTTTTGGATGCAGGTCCAGGCATAGGGACGGCAATGATGGTTAGCATGGGAATCGGCGGTGTAACTGCTTCGTTTATTATGTCCTCATGGGGGTTTTTTCTGAGAAAAGGTCTAGTTAGCCTTATAACACTCTGTACCGGGTCTATGGTGTTTACCGTGTTGGGATTGTCATCATGGGTAACTTTGTCTGTGGGTATCATGATCATTATGGGTTTATCGCAGAGCCATTTTATAGTGTCCAACCAAACATTGGTTCAGCAAGTGGTTCCAGATACGTTGCGTGGGAGAGTCTCCAGCGTATGGCATTATGAGCAAGGGCTCATCCCTATATTTTCTTTAATCATTGGATTGATTGCTGGAGTAATAGGAATGGGGCGAACAATGACTATTTACGGTGCTATAGCCGTTCTATTAGGTGTTATTTATCTTTTGGTATTTAAAGATATTCGTCAATTAGATTAGGTGATATATCCTAACTGCGCTGTTGGGTTTTCGTGGTGCTATAATGCAGCGGGTTTATTGCATTT
>JAPNTN010000121.1:0-3566 GCA_027249445.1 Dehalococcoidia bacterium
TTCAGAACCGCAGTCCTAACCCACTTTGAACGATGTGTGATTAATTACCAACTCCAACTGAATTGACTACCTTTAGCCCAAGATCTATAATTCTTTCGCCATCCACCTCGTGAGGGGGTGAGCCTAATAGTCAAGACGGCTGTTCCTTGCCGCTGGGATCGTGAGTTGACCGAGACGGCT
The DNA here is from genome assembly GCA_027249445.1 of Dehalococcoidia bacterium. Classification (GTDB taxonomy): domain Bacteria; phylum Chloroflexota; class Dehalococcoidia; order Lucifugimonadales; family UBA3495; genus UBA3495. The sequence continues at coordinate 181 of JAPNTN010000121.1, forward strand.
GGTACCTTAAACAAAATAAGATTACAAGCAACGTGGTGCTTCGGTCCTAACGAGTCGGGCGCGACCGATACGAGGCAACATGCTGGCTTTTAACTCCCGAATCGGAATTATCGGGTCTGGACGACTCGGAACCAACTTAGCGGTTGTCTTAGCCAATCATGGATACGAACAAGTCTCCATCACATGTCGAAAAAGCTCCGCAAAACCTTCTATCCAAGCTCTTCTTCCAAAGGTTACAATATTTGATAACAATCAGGATTTAGCTGATTTCTCAGACCTAATAATAGTCTGCACTCCGGACCATCAAATAACCACTGTCGCAGAATCAACTACTTGGAATTCACACCAATCGGTAATTCACTGTTGCGGCCCACTCTCCTACGACGTACTTACCGCAGCCTCGGACTCAGGTGCTTCCATAGGCTCCTTTCATCCATGCCAAACATTTACAGGAAACATTAACATTGCATCAGTGAATAAATTATTTGAAGGGACCCTAATTAATATCTCTTCTGATTCACCCACGTTGTTAGAATCATTAACACACCTGAGTCGTAAAATAGGTGGCATTCCGATTTCCATCCCTGATGAGCTCCGCCCCCTATATCATGTAGCCGCAGTCATTACTTGTGGATCCCTTGCAGCTTTAATGAGTATAAGCATGAACATATGGAAGGCTATTGGTTTGACCGAAAGCGAAGCTGCATCAGCCTTAAAAACGCTCTCAACCACTACCCTCGCGAACGTACATGAGCATGGTATACCAGCCAGCCTGACAGGACCTATCCTTCGTCAAGATTTCGAAACGATAGATTCGCACTTAAACGCCCTTATGCATTATTCACCCGAGGCTGCAGGTGTCTACGCACTACTAAGCAAGATAACTTTGGACGGATCAAGCTTACCCGTTGAAAAAGACCCTAACTCCAAAGACGTCTCCAATCGCTATACTGATCTTATAGAGAGGATTTCTTCATGTCTCGAATCACCGCGCTAAACATCAGGGATTACAAAACCTCTGGAAATAAATTCTCGATGGTCACAGCCTATGATTACACAAGTGCAAGACTAGCTGAAAATGGTAATATTCCCGTTTTACTAGTGGGTGATAGTCTCGGCATGGTAGTCATGGGATACGAATCTACTATTCCAGTAACCATGGACGATATGATACGCCACACACAAATGGTCGTGAGGGGCACTACAACCTCACATGTCGTATCTGATCTTCCCTTCATGACCTACCAGGAGAGCCCCTCTAAAGCCTTAGGTAATGCAGCGCGACTTATACAGGAAGGTGGAGCCCAGAGTATAAAAATGGAAGGCGGAGAGAATATTTCAGAAGCTATCTTCAATATCTCCAGGAACGGTATACCAGTCATGGGCCATTTAGGACTTACTCCACAGTACGTACATGCACTGAGCGGTTATCAACTCCAGGGTAAAACCCAAAAAGCTGCTTCTAAATTAATTGATGACGCAATTGCCGTGGAAGCAGCAGGCGCCTATGCAGTGGTATTAGAACTAATCCCAAAAGAGTTATCAGAGTTAATAACATCGAAACTAAGCATCCCAACTATTGGTATAGGAGCTGGTCCATTCTGTGATGGTCAGGTACAAGTCTTCCATGATATTCTCGGCCTCTACACAGACTTCGTACCTAAACATACTAAGCAATATTGCAATCTAGGCGATATCGCGATATCCGCTCTTCAAAAATACTCCGAAGAGGTGTCAGGCAGTATTTTCCCGAGCGAGAAAAACTCCTTCTCGATGCCTCAAGGACAACTGCCCACATCTTAAATGGTTGCGGCCATAGTAGTCCGCCGAGTAAGGCTATTTAACCCTATTATCCTCGATCTGCTTAAGTAGGCTTTGTATTTCAGAGAGCGTCCTTTTAACCACATCCGGCGTTGTATGTTTAAACAATATCAACTCACTATCCGAAAGGCCCGTAAGATCTAACTGAAGCTCGGTTGCAATATTGGCACTAGCATCTTGCATACTCATACGCTGATTAACTAGAGCTACCCGCAAATCAGGGGAAAACAAACTAGGCCCAAACGGCTGGGCATAATTTTGTGTCATTGTTATGGTACCTTCAGCCCTATTGAATTGCACCGTACGGGCTGGACCTTCATCGTAAAATATCCCAAGCTGGGCATTCGATATCTCTTCGCCCTCGGTATATTGATCGATCTGGACCGTCCTGACTATATTCGCATAATCTGAGTCATAAACAGCGAAATACACAGTGATGTCTCGAGTTGTTGTGTCTATTTGGAATGTGTACCAGGCTTTCGTAGGATAATTACCTGGCAGATTCATGCCGACAAACCCCTGTGATAGCACCTCTCCTATCTGGATATCGGGTGCGAATTGCGGTTCGTCTTTTTTATTCTTGGATGCTTCGTCTTCGGAAGCAGGCTCGGGAACCGGAGTAGCTGGTAATGGAATAGCTGTCGGAATAACTATTGGAGCCGCTATCGTTGGGACTGCTATATTCTTCGGCTCAGCATCTTCACTAGATCCTCTGCCGACGACCACATAGACTATCGCTCCAACAGCGACAACTGCCAGCACTACCAGTGCAATATACAATATAAGATTATTAGTTCCGTATCTATGTTCAGGCGCACGCATACAAGCCTCCTTCACCCATCTTAACTAAACTAAATCCTGTGACCTCTCGTAAAGATGGAGGCCTATAAATCCGGCAACTGGTCAGCTGCTCTACCAATATCTGACCAACCACGCTGTCTACGCTCTTTTCTCTCTGAAGATTCACCCATCATACGTGTCGCTGCTTCGTAGAACCAAGCGACCCTATCCATCGCTGCACCCTGACCTATATTGGCCATAATGCACGTGACACTGATTGTGTCAGATGTCCTACCTGGATATGTTCCTTTACGACGTCCCGCTCCAGGTACCCGCTCTGCAAATGTCGAATCCATCATCTCTACAATTTCTTCCGTGGCTTCTTCCGCCGGACCACTAAATAGTCCCAACACATTCTGCGCATCGTATCGAACAGCGCCATTGTCATCTTCAAACTCACAGTCCAGCGACAATTCAGACAAGGATGCATGCACTACATTTTGAGCTCTCTCTACCTGAGCTTTAGTGACCGAGAAATGCCGTGGTTTACCAGCATTACCCTTTCCAAACAATCCAAATAACGAGGCAGATTGCTTGGCTGGAGGAGGGACATAGGCATGGCTGACACCCAAAGCACATGGCCCACTCAGTATCCGTATGACATCGTTTGCATCAAGAACTTCGCCGATGTAGCTTCTATCCGTTTCTTCTCCGACACACAAAATGTCCATGAATGAGTCGGCTATACGCCGGTTGATCAATGAGTAATTTGTACCCATTGAATC
>JAPNTN010000122.1:0-3372 GCA_027249445.1 Dehalococcoidia bacterium
GAAGTCATAATTTTGTCGCCTTATTTCGTCGAATACGGATATTACATTGACAACCATGCAGGGGTTGCCGTTGTTGTACCGACCGACGATAATTTCCAACCCGACCTCGATAAAATTGAATCAGCTATTACACCAAGAACTCGGGCAATAATAATTAATTCACCAAATAACCCAACAGGGGTGGTTTATCCTCAAGAGAAAATAAAGTCTCTAGCAGCTCTCTTAGAAAAATACCAATCTAACCACAATAGAGACATCTATCTGATCAGCGATGAACCGTACCGAAGGATCCTATTCGAAAAAAGTGAGTACACTCATGTATTTCCCTACTACTCAAATTCCATAGTTGTAACGTCACATGCCAAAGATTTGGCGCTGCCAGGTGAAAGGATTGGATACATAGCGGTGAACTCCTCGTGTGAAGATCGGGAAGTTTTAGCCAACGGGTTCACTTTTTGCAATCGGACTTTAGGATTTGTAAACGCTCCCGCGCTAATGCAACACGTAGTCCGCAACCTGCAAGGAGTTAGTGTTGATGCAACAGATTACCAGCGTAAGCGTGACTTGTTATATTCCAGCCTCGAAGATTTCGGGTACTCGGTGGTAAAACCCCAAGGAGCTTTTTACCTGTTTCCAAAATCTCCCATAGAAGATGACGTTGAGTTCGTCGACTCACTTCAGGAATGGAACGTACTAGCAGTTCCAGGAACGGGTTTCGGGACCCCTGGCTATTTCCGAATATCCTATTGTGTAGAAGATTCCGTAATTGCAGGGTCACTAGATGGTTTCAAGCAAGCGGCCGAAAAATTCGGACTATAGTCCACTCTATTAGTGTATCAACCTTGATTATCAGCTAACCACTGTCGTTCAAGATGCATTTTCCGAGATACGGTTTCTTAGCCGCTCAGGAAGTTTAGGGACAGGAATAATCCAATAACCTACAGCCGAGAGAAGATAGCAGATCACCAGCGGTACCAATGCCCAATAATAACTGCCTGTAAAATCGTAGATTAGCCCCATCCAGGCCGAAGTCCACATGGACAATAACTGATCGGGTAAGTGCTGCCATCCCCGAAGAGTCGCATATGCGGAACGACCGTATAAATCACCCATTAGTGCCCAGTTCAGTGAGTTGGCGCTTTCCGCAAATCCTAACATGATCGCGAAAATAGTCAGTTGCCAAAGATTCCCACTCTGATCTAATAAAAACAAAAACGAAGCTGCGCCTACAATCATACAGACAGAGCTAACTTTCTTTTTATTTATATAGTGCTTTCTAGACCATCTGTCGCCCCATACGCCGACCACAGGGCCAAAACAAACTATACATACCGCAACCAAACCAACGAACAGTGCCGACATTCGAATAGCTGCAGAATCATCGTTATTAACAGATCCCTGCAAAAACCAGATCACTACTGGCGCAAGCATAAAGGTAGCCCCAGAATGGACCGTGTTCCGTAATCCAGTAGCGGCAACTAACAACCAATACGATGGAGTTTTCATAGCTTCTTTAGCGGTAAAATCTAATTCAACATCATCTACGACTCCTGAAGATACAACTTGCTGCTCTACGTCTCTGTCGGCAGGCTGGTCAGATGAGTCAATCGGCATATCCCCATCTGGCAATAAGCCTATATTTTCAGGAGTCCGTTTTATGACAATACTCAACGGAAGCACAATTACTATTATCGCAACACCCGAAATGAATACCGCGGGACGCCATCCAACTGCAACAACTAGCCAAGCCGTAAGAGGTGCAACAAGTCCTCCAAGCCCGTTTCCAATAGAAACTACTGACATCGCAAAACCCCTACGGCGCCTAAACCAATTGTTAACTGCTGCCGCTGAAGCGTTGTTGTACCCGGATCGAAATCCCACTGATAGCATTCCAAGGAATATCAGAACAAAAGAAAGGTAGCTCTGAGTGAAAGCTAGGAGCATAAAACCGACCCCAGACATCACTCCACCAAAAATCAACATGACTCTCGGACCGAATCGATCAGTCAAATACCCAACCAAAGGGCCTTGAATACCACCTGCTAATCGGCCAAGACTATCAGCAAATCCTATTGCAGCAGTGCTTATTCCAAGCTCTGCCTGGATTGGAACAACATAAACAGTAAATCCTCTGTTGAAAGTTCCGTGTTTCATAGCATCAGCTACGAGACTGGCTAAAACTATCCACCAACCATAAAATACGCGAGGCTTAGTGGTAGATGATTTTTGTTTTGTCGGATTATTCATTAGTTTGTATTTACCATTTCCGCAGTAGCGATCAAATCCCCTCACTCATAACCCATATGCAACAATCATTTTTACTAACCATTGATACATACATCAAGGATTAGCTTACATAACCACTGAGCCACACAGACAAGCACATATGCGGATTGACGCGGGCCAACCCAAATCCGACGAGACCAATCTATTTTGCAATTAGCATGAAGGTCTGTTTACTACGTCAGGCTGGACTTTTCTAGGTATGAACTTCCCTGTTCCTATATCAGTTTTAAGTTCACCATTCTCGACAGCTATTTGGCCTCTCAACATCGTCATCACAGGCCAACCTGCAGCTTGAAAGCCTTCCCAAATACTGTAATCAGATATATGAAAATCATTCATTGTCAATGGTCTTTGTATACTCGGGTCTATGAAGACAATATCCGCATCACTGCCAGGAGCGATTACTCCTTTTCGTGGATACAAACCCATAATCTTCGCCGCGTTCGTCGAGGTAATATCAACAAATCGCTGCAGCGACATACCTCTCCGTGAAACTCCCTCACTATATGTCACACCCACACGGGTTTCAGCCCCATTGTGTCCACCGGTTACGTCCCTAACTGTCTTGCCTTGTATTTTAAGATTCCAATCTGTGCAATATTCGTCGGTTGCCATTGTATGGAGACCACTCTGAACAATACCTTTCCACAAAGACTCTTGATCTTCAGGAGATTTAAGTGAGGGATATGTGTGGTATTTCATACCATTCTCTTCTTTATAATTCTCCGCATTAAAACAACAGTAATTATGTAAAGTTTCGCCATAAATAGCTTGACCGTTAGACCTTGCCTCACCAATAGCATTAATTCCCTGTCTAGCACTGACATGAACAAAATAAACCGGGGACCCCGTCCATTCAGACACTCGTATTACCCTTCTAAATGACACATCTTCGGACTCATTACTGTGAACAAGGTGCATATTCCACCATTCATTCCTTTCCTCTCGTGCCAATTTCTGATACATGTGTTGTACCATATCATCGTCTTCGGAATGAACTAGCAGCATCGCGTTATTTCTCTGTATTTGCTCCATCAGATCATGCAAATGTCCCATCCGGACCATTCTTGGTTCTCCTGACATTTC
>JAPNTN010000123.1:0-5950 GCA_027249445.1 Dehalococcoidia bacterium
CTGGGACGAATTGTTCTTCTGTGCCTGTCAGTGTGTTATAAAGTTTCATATGGCGTAATTTATGCTTGCTTAATTAGGAGTTGCCCGATTTAGATAACTATAAAGTGGCAACCGGAAAAATCCTACCTCGATATTGACACGATGCAGCAACATGCGATTCCTTCTTCTCTGCCAATAAATCCCATGTAATCAGTTGTTGTAGCTTTTATGCTGACTTTATCTGGGAATACTGATAAAGCTCCAGCTATGTGCTTGCGCATTTCGGCTATAAACGTGCCTAGCTTTGGTTTTTGCGCGAGTATTGTAGCATCAACATTCGAGATCCGCCAATCAGCATCAGCAAGTAAATCAGCTGTTTTCTTGAGTAGTATCAAACTTGATATATTTTTATATGCATCATCAGTCGATGGGAAATGACTGCCTTTATCACCTAAATTGCTTGCACCTAGTATGGCATCGATGATGGAGTGAATTAGAACATCTCCGTCACTGTGGCCTTCCAGTCCGGTGTCGTTGGGGACAGTTACACCCCCGATAATTAGCTTTCGGTCTTTGCTGAGTGGATGGGCGTCAAAACCAATTCCTACCCTAAAAATATCTTGCACAATGTTTTCCATTAAATCTATTCATATTGGGATTTCAGGATAGACTCCACAATGGGTATATCAACTGGTGTAGTGACCTTAATATTGGAATAGGAGCCTTCAAATACCGTGATATTGTACCCCAGATATTCAAGAAGAGATGAGTCATCTGTGAAAGAACCTGGAGCTCTGTCGTGTGCGTCGATTAAGGTGCGGTATTCGAAAATCTGGGGTGTTTGCGATGCCCATAAGCGGTCCCTAGGGGGAGTTTCCTGAATAATCTTGTCTTCGGATATAATCTTTATGGTATCTGTAACTGGTACGCTCGCTACAGCGGACCCTTTTAGTTTGGCTGTTTTTATTCCTTCACTAATTAGAGATCTATTTACGCATGGTCTTGCACCGTCGTGTATAAGGACCCAATCACATGAATTTAGGGATTTCAACCCGATTCTGACAGACTCTTGTCTAGTATCTCCTCCAGCGTAAACTCCACTGACTTTGTCGAATTTATGCTGTGAAACAAGCTCTTCTCCTTTTGCTACAGAGTGTAAAGGTAGTATTAACACTATCTCCGTTATTTCGTGAGATTTCTGAAATGGTAGGATGGTATGAGAAATTAACGGCTTGCCTGACAGATCTATAAATGTCTTGTCTTGGCCACTCATTCTCGTGCTTTGGCCGCCAGCGACAATCACTGCACCAACAGTAGTGGGTACAGATTCATTATCGTTTGCCATGGCCTGTTCATATTGGTTTGATTTATTTTCTGGTTGGGTGAGCAAAAATGATCCGTCCTGCTCCTGTTTGTAGTACTCTGGTGACGGCGACGTATGCAAACGAGTCGATATATGGTCGACCTCCCTCAACTACAACCATTGTCCCGTCATCTAGATACGCTACTCCTTGACCGTCCTCTTTTCCTTCTTGGACGATGTGCACCTCTAGTTCTTCTCCGGGTAGAACGATGCTTTTTAAAGAGTTAGCCAGTTCATTTACATTTAATACTTGCACTCCTTGTACGTCAGCCACTCTGTTTAAATTGTAATCTGTAGTGAGGATTCCAGCGTTCATTGATAAAGCTAGTTGCACTAATTGAGAATCAACTTCAATGCCTTCACTGACACCCACGTCTATTATTTCTAGTTGTATGTGATCTTCCCTGCGCAACCTACCTAGTATTTCTAGGCCTCTTCTTCCTCTGTTTCGACGAAGTGGGTCACTGGAATCAGCAATGTGTCTGAGTTCATCCAAAATGAATCTTGGTATGACAAAAGTAGCTTCCATAAACCCTGTGGTTAGTAAATCAGCGATTCGGCCGTCAATTATCACACTGGTGTCTACCAGGACTTTTGTAGATGCATTTGATTTTGTAATGCTTCTTGCGTTAGCGGTTTCTAGGGATGGGAATATGCTTTGAACATCTCGGGACCGTTGTATACCTATCCATATGCCAATCAATCCTAGAGTCCCAGTTAGAACCATGGGAATTATGATTTTAGGCCATCCATCCAATGTATAGAACGGGATCGAAAATAGAGATGCAACTATTAGTCCTAGTAGTAACCCTAGGATACCTGATAGCAACATAGACCCAGGAGAGTTGTTGACAGTGATTGTTATGTATCGAATCGGCTGCAGTATGACATAAGGAGCTATTGTAGCTCCTATAATAGCTCCGACACCAGATAGTACAAGATTTAATGGCCATTCAGGATTAAAGAAGCTGGGTGGTAAAACCACATAGCCGGATAATATCCAGCCCAACAGCGCGCATACAATTGCTGCTACCAATCGTATAGCTACCTTTGCAACCAATTATCACCTCTGAAGTTTGCCAGAATTATTAATTATTCTTGGATTATATAAAAATCTGTTTGTTTCTTGCATCTTCTGGTCGAATATACGCATATTATATATGATATGGAGATACTTAGTATTATTTAATATAAGATGGCTAAAGTATGTGGACTGAATGTCATTGAGATAAATTATGGAAAGCTGATATAGTTCGTCGTATCAGTTGGTGTGGCATGGAATTGTCTTACATAGTCAACTATTTAATCTGAAGAATGATTTTGGAGATGTCTCAAATGGCAGAATTAAGCTTAGCGTATAAGTCCCGTAGTTATAGCACTGGTTCAGTCGGCCGTGCGATATGCAACGCAAGGAACCACCATTGGGTTGCAGATGATGCTGGTGGAGAGGAAGTCGGTGCAGGAGAATTATTTTTTGCTGGCATAGCTGCTTGTGCTGTAAATATGGTGGAGAGGATGGCCACGCAAGATAGCATTGCGTTGAATTGGATGGATGTCAGCGTGGAAGCCTACAGAGATCCTGAAAAGGAACAAGGTGAAGTCACACTTTATGATGATGTAAGGGTTCACTTTGAGATGTGGGGCGTAGATGAAGATGAGGCTCATAATTTGATTGAATTGTGGAAAAGCCGTTGACCGCTGTATGGTTCGGTTGCCGTGGCAACCCCCAATACAACAGTGACATCAGAAATATATCAGACCAATCACTAGTTAGAGCTGGTCTGTGAAGCGATTTTTTAGTTTTTGGCAATGTGTAGTATTATTGAAATATATTAAAAAAGTAGGTGTGTAGAGGAGGATCACGGTCATGGATAATACACTAATCAAGCGATTAGAGGAGCGAATAGAGGCAAAGTCTTTGTTGCTCCACCCTTATTACCAAGCTTGGCAGGCGGGAGAATTAACTATTGAAGACCTCCAAATTTATGCGGAGCAATATTACTTCTTTGAAGCTAATTTTCCACGATATTTAAGTGCTATTCATTCGAAATGCGAAGATCGAGAAGTACGGCAAAGTATATTGGACAATCTTTGGGACGAAGAACATGGAGATTATAACCATAGAGCTATGTGGTTAGATTTTTGTGCAGGATTAGGATTAGATAAATCTAAAGTAGAATATTCTGAGATTATGCCCTCTACACAGAATTTGTTAGATATCTACTCAAACACGTGTGACAAGGGGACATTTCAGGAAGGGCTTGCCGTTATGTATGCCTACGAAGCGCAAGTACCAGAAATAGCTTTGGACAAGATGAATGGTTTGAAAGAATTTTACGGGCTAGATAATCCTTCATCATTAAAATTCTTTGAAGTTCATAGCATATTGGACGAAGATCACTCTGACAAGGAAGCAGAAGCTATTGCAAATACCTCAGATGACTGTGGATCTGAAGTTGAGATGGCCCTACAGTCAGCCTTGGAGGCCTGGTGGGGATTCCTTGATGGCATGGAAGAAAAACGACAAACTCTGATGCATGCTGCTGACTAGATAAATAAGTCTGGCTTGATTAACACCGTTCTGGGATAATCTCCCGGAGCGGTGTTTTTTTCTGATATATTGAAATGCAAGCTGTATTCCACTCGTAACACGGAAATTAATCTATAGGAAGTGTCCTCATGAATATTTGTTCATTTTTACCTAGTGCAACTGAAATAGTATATGTTTTGGGTTTGGAAGATGAATTAAAAGGCGTTACGCATGAGTGTGATTTCCCTCCTAGGGCTAAAGAAAAGCCGTGGGTAGTAAGGAGTGTGTTTGACGGGACGGAACCAACGAGTGGAGAGATCAATCAAGTTATATCGGAAAGACTTGAAAAAGGCCTTGGGATATATGAAATAGATGAAGAGGTATTCGTTGCTTCTGAGCCTGATTTACTCATAACTCAGGCTATATGCGAAGTTTGAGCCATATCTTCTCGGCAGGTTGCTGAGGCGTCATCATTACTCGGAACAGATCCTAATGTATTATCGTTAGACCCACAATATATTAATGATGTTCTCGAGGACATTAAAAAAGTTGGTAGTTTAACTGGCAAAGAAGACAAGGCTGGTGAGATTACTCGACTGATGTCAGAGAGAATAGAACGTATTAAGTCAAAATGTGAATTGATACCACACAAGCCCAAGGTCTTGTCGCTAGAATGGGTAGACCCACTAATGTGCGGCGGTCATTGGGTTCCAGAGATGGTTGAAATAGCCGGAGGCGTTAATTGCTTTGGAGATAAGGATACGGGCTCTTTCAAGTTAGACTGGCAAGAGATTCTATTGTCTGAGCCAGACGTCATAATCTTTATGCCGTGTGGCTTTGACGTAAAACGAGGTTTGGAAGATGTGGAGATACTCGCAAATAAAGAAGGCTGGAACTCAATACCAGCTGTGATGAACAATCAAGTTTATGTAATAGACGCAAGTGCATACACCAGTAGATCAGGGCCGAGATTAGTAACAGGTTTGGAGATCATGGCAGAGATGATACATCCGGAAATATTTTCTGGCTGTATTCCTGAATCAGGGGCTTTGAAGTTATATGGAGATTTGACCAAATCGTAATTGTTGGCTATGAGAATGGAATCCCCTGCATTTTGACTAGTTTAAACGGTTTCCTTGGAAGGGATTGCTTTTCCTTGATTGTTCGGACATTATCTCGTTGCCCCTCTGCAATATGGGGATAAGTTTTTGTAGCCGGTCAGAATAGGAGTCAGTTTCGAGGAGTTTCTGGCGCAGTTCCCCTGGTAATTCTATGCTTACGGTGATTGCTGATATCACTCTCAGACATAACTCGTGCCCGTCATCTGGCAAATTTACGTTGGAATTCCATCCTCCCGCTATTGTAGCTTGATGCTCTAAAAAAGTTCTGAATTCTTGATGCGTGGAATCTATAATATTTTGTGGTACTGGATCTGATGAATCGTCTAGATATCTGACTAATCCAGTCATATAGGGAGTTTTCTCAAGAATTCGCATTAGTTCGAAACGTCGTTCTCCAGTAGTAGATATATTTAGCCTTCCTTCTTGTAAAGTCTGGGAATTCGTAATACGTGTACTAGTTCCTATAGTAAAAGGCTCTGCCGGCTCTCCAACTTCTTGGCCTTCTTTGATCAACAGGATTCCGAACGGTGTGTTATGTTCAATACAATGATTTATCATGGTTTTGTATCTTTCTTCGAAAATATGCAGAGGCAACTGCATGCCAGGAAATAATACAATGTTATTGAGTGGAAATAGCGGAAGTTCTAGTAATTCATTGTCTGATATGTTCGTATGCTCATCCATGATGCGGTAGTATAGACGTTCATGATTGTAGCTACAAGTACAAGTCATGATCTCGATCTCATGGTGTTAATGCTGGATTTCGTGTCCGTGTTAAAGACCTTGTATTGGTAATAACAGTGTATATAATAGCGGATCATGTACGATCGATTTTAGTTAATTATGGAGGTCTGATATGGGAGCCACTGAAACCATTTCCAAATGGATTGTAGACACTACGTACGAAGATATTCCACCTGAAGCTATAAGAGTGGCTAACGAGTCATGTTTTGATTT
>JAPNTN010000124.1:0-10657 GCA_027249445.1 Dehalococcoidia bacterium
AATTGGCTTACGACAACCCGCTCGGCCCCATTTATGATAAATGTCCCATTATCGGTCATCATCGGGATATCACCCATAAAGATATCTTGCTGCTTTATCTCACCTGTTTCTTTCATCTGGAGGCGAGTTGTTACGTAAAGCGGCCTAGAGAAAGTTATCTCCCTTTCTTTACATTCCTCAGGGCTATATTTTGGCTCTCTAAACTCATGGTTTAAAAAATGCAACTCATACTTCTTAGCCGTGTAATCAACGATTGGAGATACTTCTTTAAGAACCTCTTCAAGACCCTCACTCTTAAACCAATCGTATGAACCTAATTGACTCTGTATTAGATTGGGCACATCGAGAATTTGTGCTATATTCGCATAACTCTTAACACTATGAGACCGCGTAGCAGTCGATTCATTGGGCAGTGAAATAACCATGTAACCTACTCCTTCATAAGCCGAGATTGTCCGGGGGTTAGCGAAAATAAAAAAGGCGCACGTCGTCCGCCAGATTGAAGTTTGTTTGAAAAATAGCCAAAAATGGAGCAATATCCATAAAGCAGTAACCAAACATTATAATGGTTTTAGAGTTTATGTCAAGCTACCGCAAGAGCGAACTCCACAGTTTAACTTAATAATTCGCCAAGTTTTCCATATCTATCAGCCACCGCCTCCCTTAACTTCAAGTCCGGGCTTAGTCATATCCTCAGGATTCAGAAGCTGGCTTATCTGCTCCGATGTCAATTCAGTCTTCTCAATTGCAACTTCTCGTATCGTCCTACCACTCGCGGCCGCCTCTTTAGCGATTACAGCAGCGGCATCATACCCAATCGCTGGGGCTAGTGCTGTGCCCAGCATCAATCCCCGTTCTACCATTTCAGGTCCAACCGAGGTAGCCTCTATACCGATGACGCACTGATCCGCCATATTATTAGCAGACGTGGCTAATAGCGATATAGATTGAAGCAGATTATACGCCGCAACTGGCATCATAGTATTAAGCTCGAAATACCCTCCTTGTCCGGCCAAAGCCAAGGTAGCATCATTACCTACTACCTGTGCCGCGACCTGAACTACGGATTCAGATATCACCGGATTGATTTTTCCAGGCATTATTGAGCTCCCCGGCTGAACTTCTGGTAACAATATCTCTCCCAAACCAGCTCTCGGCCCACACGATAGAAATCGTATGTCGTTAGCTATCTTATGCAGGCTGATGGCAATCGTTTTGAGAATACCGCTAGCCTCAACGACTGCATCAAGCGTAGATTGTGACTGGAAATGATTTCGCGTTTCAGCAACATCTACACCAGAAACTGCGCTTATATACTTACAGGTCCTTTCTGAAAACTCGAAATGAGTGTTAACACCGGTTCCTACAGCAGTACCGCCTAAAGCCACTTCTCTCAGTGCGATGCGACATCTCTCCAATCGCTCAATGCTATACTCCGCTTGCGCCGCAAATCCAGAGAATTCCTGGCCTAATCGAATCGGAGTAGCATCTTGAAGATGTGTCCGCCCAGTCTTCATTACATCCCAAAAGTCTTCCGATTTTCCATTCAACTTAGCGCGTAGATTCTGTAGAGCAGGAATAAGACTCTCTCCGATTGCTATCAACCCTGCGACGTGTATCGTTGTTGGAATAACGTCATTAGACGACTGCCCTAGGTTAACATGATCATTCGGGTGAACCAGCCGTGAGCCCAGATCTCCTCCCATAATTTGGCTAGCCCGATTAGCAATAACCTCATTAGCATTGGTGTTTGTAGATGTTCCGGACCCAGTCTGGAATATATCCAGCACAAACTCTCCGTCCCAATCCCCTTTGATCACCTCGTCAGCGGCTACGATGATCGCCTCACCAATATCTTTGCTCAATACCCCCAGATCCATATTTGTCTTAGCAGCACTCTGCTTCACTACCCCTAAAGCCCGTATAAAAGTTCTGGGAAATCTCAGATCGCTGATTGGGAAATTAAGGACGGCACGCATAGTAGAAGCACCGTACAAGGCATCGATTGGAACTTCCATCTCCCCCATTGAATCTCGTTCTATTCGCATCTTATTCTGTACCATTGAATCCCCTTTTGATAATTTACTTTTCCTATAACCCAACGCTCGTTTACTACCACCAGGATACCGTTTTATTTATTGATTCATCCAATCGGCTACTTTCTCGGCAATCATGATGGTAGTAGCATTTGTATTGGCACGTATAACATCCGGCATGACCGAGGCATCGACTACACGTAATCCCATAAGGCCTCGCACCCTACAATACTGATCAACTACTGCCATAGGGTCATCATCAGGTCCCATCTTGCAAGTACCCGAAGAATGATGTTGTGTGTAGACATTCCGCAACAACCAATTATCTAGATCATCGTCCGATGATAGGTCTTCATCAGTTGGATTAACTCGCTCAGCTATCAATTCCGCAAAAGCTCCATCCTTGGCGAGCTCTATCCCCAGTTTTACAGCTTCCCTCATACGGGCTCTATCCATCTCATCTGACAAATAGTTGTAATTTATAATAGGCTGCTCATGCGGATCGGAGGATTTCAATGTCAATTCTCCTGAAGTTCGGGCATTTTGCAGCGCTGCACTGAATCCGAAATGAAACTCATTAGAATCAATCTGAACACTGGCTGGCCTATGTTCTGATGTCATCAATATCGGGCTTAACTGTATATCTGATCGCGTATCCGATGATTCAGGGCTATATCTCAGTCCCACTTGAATACTTGGAGCACTGTCGGGAGGACCGTCCCCAACTCCTCTGAACAAGGTGAATACTGCCGGATGATCCCTAAGATTAGCCCCTACTCCAGGAGCATCATGAACCACCGTAATACCCAGTTTTGCCAAGTCCTGCGCCGGACCGACTCCAGATAACATTAGTATCTGAGGAGAGGCTATAGCACCACTCGCAACTATTATTTCTCCGGCTTCGACCGAGAATAACTCCCCGCCGCTTTCGGCTAAAACCCCAACGGCTGTTCTCTCCGCAAATAAGATTCGGTGAACCGTGACGGATCCCTTAACCGTGAGGTTCATCCTATGCCTCGCTGAGCTCAAATAGGTAAGAGCGGTACTCATACGCACTCCGTCTATATTGTTTAGCGGTCTATGAGCTATTCCATCTGAGTCGGGATGGTTTTGGTCTGGGTCTTCTGGAAAACCCAGCGATACACAGGCATCATAGAAAGCGGCAGATGTTGGAAGTAACTCTGATCTTTTAAACCTTCTGACTGGTATTGGGCCTGTCGATCCATGGAAATCATCACCCTGAAAATCCAGATCGTTTTCAAGTTTTCTAAAATACGGTAAGACTTTCGTAAATGCCCATTCATCATTTCCCCAAGAAGCCCAATTATCGTAATCCTCTGGGACCCCCCTGAATAGCACCTGCCCATTTATTGAACTAGATCCACCGATAGCCTTGCCACGGGGAATTTCAATTGTTCCATCCTGTTGAGGGGTCCCATAGGCCTGGTAAGCCCAGCTGTGTGGCCCATAAGCTGATCTCCAAACATTGTAGCCATCCCTCAAATCGATGGGCAATTCATCAAATTTAGCATAATCAGGTCCTGCTTCTAACAATAAAACCGATCTTTCTGCATTTTCCGTCAATCGGTTTGCTAGTACACACCCAGCAGATCCTCCGCCTACAATAACCACGTCATATTTCATGTCATCCCTCTACCGATCCTGAAAGTCAGGGTCTCGTCACCAAATGCTACTGCATTGGCGAATAATTGGTTGGCCTTAAAATGCGATTGTGGACGCGCGCGTTAATAGGCCCGTCCACTTCAGATTCGGATCGCACGCGATTCCAATCCGGATCTGATTGAAATGCCGCCCATTTCTGTTCCCGATCTGCCAAACTGTCAAATCCAAGCATATATACCAACTGGTTGCTGGTCCCAACCTCTTCCGTCCAGAAACCAACTACATGTATTCCGTGACGTTCAAAAAATCCAACAGTATGATTTGCAAACCGCTCATTCAGCGCAGGGAGCCGCCCTGGTATAGTCTCGTATGTTCTCAATTCATATATCATCGCTACACCCCTAAATGTAAACTCTTACAGCTAAGGAATATTAGCGTGAAATACTATTCCCGTAAAGTGACTCAAGATGAGATTTCGTGCTGAGATATCAGTCTAAATGTCAGAGAATCGACCTTGATTTGCCTGTCCTTCATCAGTACTCTTAACTGGCATTCCTAGATATTCGTACGCTGACCGTGTTGCCATCCGCCCTCTACTGGTACGCTCTAATAAACCAAGTTTCATTAGATACGGTTCCCACACATCCATTACCGTGTCTGCATCCTCACTTAAGGCAGCCGAAAGCGTATCAAGTCCGACCGGACCTCCGTCAAACTTCTCTATGATCGTCGATAATAATTTATGATCTGATTCATCTAGCCCGAGTCTATCGACTCTTAATAAGTTAAGCGCTTCCATTGCTACCTTATCTGTCACACGGTTATCTGCCTTGACCAGTGCATAGTCGCTAGTACGTTTCAACAACCGATTCGCTATCCTCGGAGTACCTCGAGATCTCTCAGCGATGTGCCTAATCCCTTGAGTATCCGCTTCTACTTCCAAGATCTCTGATGACCGAGACACTACCCGCTCCATGTCCTCCATCGAATAATAATCGAGTCTAAATACTGAACCAAATCTATCCCGAAGGGGTGCGCTAATCAAAGAGAATCTAGTGGTAGCGCCAATTAGTGTAAATGGGCTAATTCGGAGATTGACATTTCTGGCTGACAAACCTTTCCCCACCATCCACGACAGAAAAAAGTCTTCCATAGCAGAATACAGAACCTCTTCCACAACCCGATTTAAGCGATGTATCTCATCTATAAACAAAACATCGTTAGGCTGTAGTGAAGTGAGAATAGCAGCAATGTCCCCAGCTCGCTCTATAGCAGGGCCAGATGTCACCTTAATATTCACATTCATTTCATTGGCTATGATATTAGCCAATGTAGTTTTACCAAGTCCCGGAGGTCCATACACGATAACATGATCTAGTGGTTCACCACGCATCGTAGCAGCTTTTATCCCAATAGCCAGATTCTCTTTAACTTGAGCCTGACCAACGAAGTCTTCCAAAACCCGAGGGCGCAAAGACTGTTCAGAGAATTCCTCCTCCGGCTGCAAATCTCCAGTCACAAGCCTGTTCGATGCATCAGCTAGATCGTCAGACTTAGGAGAGCCCCTCTCTGAAATTTCAGGATCGTACATCTATTTATTTACCCCACGGACTCTATGTACAAAAATTCTAATATTGCCTATCCACGTGGTCAATGATTCTCTGTCATTCCTCGTATAAGCAGGATTTAGCCTGTATGTTACTAGTATATAATACTGTTCACACCATGACCTACATCGGGACGCCAACCGTGGAAACGTTTACAGGACACTCTTTAATATCCGCAATGGCGAGTGCTCAGGCTGCACTCACCTTACATCAACATACCATCAACCGAATAAACGTATTCCCAGTTCCAGATGGCGATACTGGAACAAACATGCTTGCCACTTTAACATCAGGATTGAATAATATTGACGACTCCTGCCCTGCGCATCTAGGTGAGGCTTTAAGAACTCTAGGGGATGGTTGTTTTTGGGGAGCTCGGGGTAACAGTGGTGTATTGCTATCACAGTTTATACAAGGTTTATCCCGTCATCTTGCGGACCATGATACATGCACAACTATCGATATGATCGCAGCATTAAAAGCGGGCTATTCAACTGCCTATGAATCCATGCACCAGCCAGTAGAAGGTACCATGCTCAGCCTTATGAAACTAGCAAGTTTAACCTTCGAGTTTCCTGTTGAGCTACCAGCAGACTTAACCGAATTTTGGCAGCAAATAGTTGATGCCTCGAAGTATCACGTAGATGATACACCCAATCAAATGCCACTGCTTGCCGAGTCAGGCGTAGTAGATTCGGGAGCACTCGGATTGTTCATCATATTCGTTGGTATCTGGGCACATTATGCTGGCTGCCAGGTAGATACGATTCCTCTCCAAATAGATGGCACGCTGCAGCCACGAATCCCTGCTCCTGCCACAAATAACCATATCGAGACTGAAGATTGGGGGTTTTGCACTCAATTCGTAATCAGTGACGGCAGAACTTCTGCTCGGGAACTCCGTACTTTGCTGTCCCCATTTGGTGATTCTATCCTTACAAGTGAACTAGGTAATTCAGTAAAGCTACACATACATACAAAAACGCCAAAACAGCTTATAGATACAGCTTTAAGCTCTGGAAAACCGTCTGCCTTAATGATACAAAACATGGATGATCATCAATCACCGACAAGTATCCTATCAAATGATACAGACAGCGAACGAACTAGCTGTCTAATTAGCATCACAGACGACGGCTTCGCAAACATATTTCAAGAATCAGGTCTGTCCTGTAATATTCATACTCAACAAAACGATCCCTCCTTTTTCGCATCATTAGTTGAAATTATTGAGAAAAACTTTTGTCCTAATATAATTCTCATGGCCACGAGCTTAAAACAGTTCAAGGAAGTGCAATACTTGGAGGCCTCCAACATATGTGGAAGAACGATAAGAACAATAATGTTTCATAACCCTGTACAAGCAATCTCCGCAGCCCTCGCCTTCAACCCTTATCAGACAATAAAGACCAATATTGAGCAAATGGCTTCCCAAGCTGCCTCAACCCTTTGCATATCGATTAATCCTTCATCCAGCGCAGACTCACAAGTTTATGGTTCACAGTCTAATGAGGATCCTATATATATCTCTAGAATTGACGGCAACGAGGTTTCCTCTAATACCGACCCAGCTCAACTAATAAAAGAATCCCTTCCCGACCTTGAATCCCATCTAGACCCCATCATCACTATATACGGAGGGTCTCAATCTATAGAATCAGAAGCGAATGCACTCCTCAACACGCTCGAGGAACTGATTCCGAACACGACCATAAATCTATTGTTCTCCAATCAGTCAAACGCACTGTATTTGATATCATTAGAATAATCGCCCGTGGGAGTTGAAATGACTATCTCCATTATTACTGACAGCTCGTCAGACATACCTAACGATTTGTGTGCAGACCTTGGTATCCTAGTTGTCCCGTGTCATGTCTTAATGGACGGCGAAGATTATAAAGACGGTATCGACATTTCCTCCACTGATTTCTACCGTCGCCTCCCAACGTCTAAGACCTTTCCCACCACGTCTCAACCAAGCATTCCAGAATTCCAAGCACTTTATGAGCAAGAATTGAATAGAGGACATGACATCATATCTATTCATGTCTCAAGCAAACTTAGTGGAACAGTCAATTCAGCGACTCAAGCAAAATCAGCTCTGGGAGACCCGCCGAACATAACAGTAATAGACTCCAAACTCGCTTCATTTGCACTGGGCTTAGTCACTCTTAAAGCAGCCCAACTTGCAACACAAGATACAGACCTGGAATCAATCCACAAATCAATATTGGATCTATGCGAGAGAACACACTGCATAGTGGCTCTTGATACGCTCGACAACTTGTACCGAGGAGGCCGTATTGGCAAAGCACAAGCTTTTTTGGGCGGGATGTTAAATGTAAAACCTATCCTTCACTTAAGAGATGGCGAAGTACACCCCTTAGAACGTTCTCGTAGCCTCACAAGGGCCACAAACAGACTGTATCAAATATTCGAGGAACATCTTCCTATCACAGATCTAGGAGTTATTTATAGCACTAACAATGCTAATAGTGACTATTTATCGGAACTCCTACTAACATCTGACATTGCAACCAAGCCCATCCTTAGTCAATTTGGCCCTACTCTAGGCACACACGTAGGACCGAATGCAATAGGTATTTGTTTTATAACATCAAGATAACTTAGTGAGTCCTGACATCCAACACAGGTAAACAATTTTGGCGATGATATAATCAGCACTGACACTATCCAATGACAGATTTAGTTGTCCCAAGAAACAACCAAAAAAACCTGATCAGTTAAGTGCATTATGCCATCGAACCATGAAAAGCCTACAAGCTGGCTAACGGCCTTTTCGCACATACTTAAACTTGAACAAACAAGAGAGTATGACGACAAAGCAGTCGCTGGAGGCCTAGACCGATTTCTCTCTCATTGGCACACCGAATTAACATCGCTCATAACCTTCAGGTCGTATCTCCCTGAAATATTCCTAACAACTTATTCAGCCCTTGATAAACGACAACGCCAAGAATGGGTCGTGAATTGGCTGGAAGCCCTCAACCCCACGGACACCACACTCCCAGAATATCAGGCTGTGGCTTACAACGACGGTCCCATTGCTCCTAGTGCCCCACCCATAACCGCTGAGAGCACTAGTGAAACTTCGGGGCACCCTAAACTTACCCCTCAGGTTAGCACTAGGCTTAATCCTGACGTACCTGTCGACAGGCTCCGTGGCATTAGCGCAAAAATCAGCGACCGTTTTGAAAAACTCGGCGTGCTCTCTATACGAGACCTGCTGTACTTTTTCCCCCGCAGGCACATTGACTATTCAAGAATCACACCGATATCAGAGATTAAACCAGATCAAGAAATCACCCTGCATGGAGTAGTCTGGGAATCACGCGCAGTAAACATGGGCTCCGGCGGCAGGCTTAAATCCACAGAAGCCATCATCAGCGATGAATCAGGAAACATTAAAATTACTTGGTTCGGACAATCCTTTTTAGCACGCACTATAAAAGCCAACTCTAGAATAGCAGTAAGCGGTAAGGCGACAGTCTACCGAGGTCACATAGGACTTCAATCTCCAGATTACGATATTCTAAACGACTATGGCACTCCACTTAACACTAGCAGGCATGTACCGGTTTACCCACTAACAAATGGGATCACCTTGCGCAACCTGCGACGATTCATGTGGCAATGCCTAAACGAATGGCTACAAGGGATTACTGACCATATCCCACATGAAATCACGCAACGATGCAACTTGATGCCATTATCGGATGCTATTTCCCAAGCCCACTTTCCTACCGATGAACTCTCCCTTACAAACAGTAGACGGAGGTTAGCTTTCGATGAACTCTTTACATTACAGGTTGCCGTCCTCAGACGCCGTGCAGAATTACAGAAGACAGAAGCTAGTATCTCAATAACACCCGACCAGTCAGTGCTGAAATCATTTGAAGATTCCTTGTCCTTCCCTCTTACTCCTGCTCAAAAACGATGTATTGATGAAATCATTTCAGACTTGTCGAAAGGAGTTGCCCCTATGAATAGACTTCTTCAAGGGGAAGTCGGCAGCGGGAAGACGATCGTCACTCTGGCAGCATTAATAGCGACCATCACGAGTGGCTACCAAGGAAGCATAATGGTTCCAACCGAAGTCTTAGCGGAGCAGCATTTTCAAACCATCAAAAACCTATTCAATGATACTGTGTCAGACAGTAAAACTAAGAACATTCTTACCATACATTTGCCATCATCGGACAGGCCTATGCAAGTGGCGTTACTAACAGGGAGTACTAGAGCCCGCGCCAAGTCTGACATAATCGACAAGCTGAAATCATGCGAAATAGACCTAGTGATAGGGACTCATACCTTAATCGAATCCGAGATTGAGATTCCGAACCTAGGACTAGCCGTTATGGATGAACAACATCGATTCGGAGTATTGCAACGTTCTGAATTGAAACAGAAGGGCAGTGAGAACCCCCATAGCCTGATAATGTCAGCCACTCCTATCCCCCGGACATTATCTCTTACCCTTTACGGAGATCTAGATGTATCCACTATAGACACTTTACCTCCTGGACGGCAAACAATACAGACCCGATGGATCGGACCTGACCGAAGAGACATAGCCTATGGCTTCATTTCCAAACAAATCGAATCGGGGCGGCAAGCTTTCATTATTTACCCCTTAATTGATGAATCAGACTCGATAGAAGCAAGATCTGCGATAGAAGACCATAAAACTCTTTCACAAGATATATTCCCCCAGTGTAATGTCGGATTACTCCACGGCCGCATGTCATCGAAAGAAAAGGATAAAGTAATGCGCGCATTCAGGGATAAGGATATCCAAATCTTAATATCAACCGCCGTCGTCGAGGTAGGAATAGATATTCCTAACGCTACGGTAATGATGATAGAGTCCGCAGACCGATTTGGCCTATCTCAACTTCATCAATTCCGAGGTCGCGTCGGTAGAGGAGAACACAAAAGCTATTGTATCCTCGTATCGGATGATCCTTCCGAACTTGCCAAAGAGCGATTATCAGCCCTCGAAAATATAAATGATGGATTCAAGTTGGCCGAAGTTGACCTAGAACTGAGAGGACCTGGTGATTTCTTTGGAACCCGTCAAAGTGGGCTACCTGATCTCAAAATGGCGAAATTATCCGACAGGGATATACTAGAGAGCGCTCGTAGAGAAGCAAGCAGTGTATTAGATGAAGATCCTGATTTATCGTTAAAAAAGCACCTTGGCATCAAGGACAGAGTAGCAGCTTTCCTTAGCAGGGTCACCGATGAATCCACTTAATATGCCTATTGGCCAACTCAATCTATGATAAACCTATATCCCACATTCCAAATGGTCTCTAAATACACTCGGTCCGAAGCCTCTATTTTTGACCGAAGCCTTCTTATATGGAC
>JAPNTN010000125.1:0-5457 GCA_027249445.1 Dehalococcoidia bacterium
CCAGCATATCCTGTCACGTTTATTATTCCAGCATTCAATTGAGGACTTCCTCCGTCGGATATGTATGTGGTACGACGACTGGCTTCGCTTTGGGAGTAGTTTTTCTCTTAAGCGTTTTTGAGCTTTTCATAGATTTCAATGATGGGCATTGTGTTGACAGAGCACACGCTTCACATAATGGGTTTTGAGCTCTACAAACTTGACGACCATGCGTAATTAAAGCGAAATGGAATGGGTAGACATCGTCAGGGTCTACTATTGCTTCTAGTATATCATGGGCCTTATCCGCGTTTACGTTACTCTTTATGAAACCCAGGCGTTGGCTCACCCTGAAAATGTGTGTATCAATGGCCATGGCTGGCATACCTAGAGAGAAGCTTAAAACTATACCTGCAGACTTAGGACCTATCCCCGGGAGTTGCTTCAGCCATGATTTAGCATCTTCTAGTGGCATTTCTCTCAAGAAACTTAGATCAAGAGAATTCTGATTTAGATCCAGGATCATTGTTAGTACGGATTTTATCCTCGGAGCCTTGATTTTTGCTAATCCGCCGCGGCTAATCGCTGTTTCTATATCCTTGACTGGAGCATTGGCGACATTCTCCAATGTTTTGAAAGTCTTCATTAGACTAGTAAATGCGCGTTCTGAATTAGTGTCTGAGGTATGTTGTGACAATATGGTAAATACTAATTCATGACATGGTTCTAGCCGGCGAGGCTCAGGAGGAATTGGCCCATACTCGTTTGATAGCACAGATATTGCATTCGATATTCTTTCCCTATTCTTATTGGGTCTACGTTGTTGTTGCCGCATTAACCGCACTCAATCATTTAATAGAGCCGATTCTAGCATCCTCTCGTTGCCATCTCAATGTTTGAATTAACTCTGGTACGGTGCCACTGGTAAGATGAGACTGTTAACAACTATGAAATATGGAATAGTTATATTTTCTATTAATAGGTAAGTTTAATTATGAGATGTCATCTTTTCTATTAGCCTTTAAGAATTGTTCAAGCTCATCTACTATTTCTGATGGGTCAGTTAATTCGAGACTCGGTGATGATTCGTCGTATTTCATTTCGAGCTTTTGTACATATTCCTTCAATTGATTGTCCTTATCTATGGCTTTGTCGATTTCGCGATCAAATGTGTCGGCAGCGGTACGTAGTTCCTTCAAGTCTAATGGTAAGTTTAGTAGTCGAGCTAGATTCTCTGCTAATGCTAAGCTTGTTCGGTAGTTCGGTGCAGCATGTAGGTAATGTGACGTGTGGGCCCATAAGGAAGCGTATCCCATGCCGCGTTTAGTGATTGCTTCCATAACCGCAGTACTTATACCGGTTGGTCCTTGGTATGTTGAAGTTCTTATGTCTGAAGTGTCTAGTGTATCTTGTAAGAGTCCGTTAGTGGAAGAACCGGTCATACGGGTCCTTCTCGTATGTGGAACTGAATCTAAAAGGGCTCCCAGATGCACTACGTTACTTATCTTATGTTCTTCAGCTAGATCTGCTATCAATGAGGAAAACGTTTTCCAACGCAAGTTGGGTTCTACGCCTTTTAATAGAATGATCCCATCTGATGGGTCATTAGGGTTGTTCCAATAATAGAATTCGTTGGATGGCCAATGTATTGCTCGTGTTCCATTTGCTGATCGGCTGGTCCGAGGTCGTTCTTGAGAAAATATGTAGAATTCCTCGGGCTCTATATGCGCAAATCTTTTGGCTTGTAAGTGTCTTATTAAGTACTTAAGTGTAGTCGTAGCACCTTCTGCTGCATCTGGCCATCCTGAATAGGCAATTACAAGAGTCCTAAAATTCCCTTGCGGTACTTCTTTTATTATTAGGTGTTCAGGATTGTCTGCCATCTTACGTCCTGTCCAATGGTAATTGAATTGTCCGTATTATTATGGTCCAGAAGTCTACCAGCTAACGATGATTTGTACTATAGATTTTATTCTACATTCGGATTTAAAAATTACTAGTTGCCCAACCCTATATCGTTCGTCCGAGTAGAAAACCGGCATATGCCGCTAAAAGTCCGATAGTCACGTTGGCGACTATATTTAGGCCTGCTTTACTGAGTGACCCACTTTCGAGTAGCTGCAAAGACTCTAGGGTTAAAGTGGAAAATGTGGTATATCCGCCTAAAATGCCGATCGCAATAAAATGTCTTAAATGGCTCATATCTGTGGATTTTGTAAGTGACCAGCCTATGAATACCCCTAGTAAAAGTGAGCCTGTCACGTTTACTAGGAATGTACCTGTGTATGTATTACCTGCAAGGAGAACTGACAACTTTGTTGCACTGAACCTAAGTAGAGTTCCTATGGCTCCGCCTACAGCAACTAAGATCCAAATCATAATCAGATATATCTCATTTCCAGGTGTTTGATGACCTGTATTTTTTTACATGTTCGCTTTAAGCCCATGTCCCTCGCTTCTCTAAAATACTTTCATCTATTTCAACTCCCCACCCAGGTCTATCAAGTAGATGTAATTGACCGTCAATAATTTCTGGTCGTATGCTAAATAGCTCTTCCCAAATTGGGTCTCTATCGCCGCTAGGAAATGTTTCGACTATCTCTCCAATCGGTAGAGCAGCGACTATATGGCCGTGGACTTGAGGGTCGTGGTGAGGGGCTAACTTTACATTTTGTATCGAACACATGGAGGCGACTTTTAGACATTCGGATATTCCTGCAGATCGAGTGCTATCAAATTGCATTACCTGAATGCCCCCGCGTAAGATCAGATCTCTCGCTAACCAGCGGTTTGAAGCACTCTCTCCTGAGGCGATCGGGATGCTGGTGGATGAAGCAACTTTTGATAATCCTTCTACACAATCATACCAATGTACGGGCTCTTCAAGCCATCGTATATCCAATGGCTCCATTTTCTTTGCCGCTCGTATTGCTGTTTCTACATCGTATCCTTCGTTAACATCTAGCATTAAATCGATTTCTTTTCCCAAGGATTCTCGGACAGCTCTTATACGTTCAAAGTCTTCCTCTACACTGACATGGCCGATCTTAAGTTTTATTGCGTTATATCCCATATCAACATAAGATTCACATTCTTCTACAAGGTCAGAAACTGTTTTACCGTCTTGATAGTACCCGCCAGTCACATAGCAAGGGACTATGTTCTTAGTCCCTCCTAGTAGCTGGTAAACAGGCATGTTTGCTGATTTGCCTTTGATATCCCATAGTGCTATATCGACTCCGGCTATAGCCGTCATTATCTGTGGCCTACCCCAACCGGCCGTAGTCCACCCAACGCTATGATTAAGTTTAAACATTTCGTCCCAAAGTTTCTCAATATTCCTGGGATCTTGCCCAATTAACATGGGTTTAAGGATTTCAACAACTATTTTAGAAGCGCCGTCAGGATGTACCTTGCCGTTGGCATCACGTTTGTAAATTCCAGGGAAGGGAGCCCCTGAGCCGTGGGCTTCACCGATACCAACGATACCTTGGTCGGTATGTATTCTTACTATTAATTCGCTAAATCCACCGGCTGGTCGGAGAGCTGTCCAAAATTGTCTTTCAGGTGATGGCCATACCATGGCTATCGCTTCAACGTCTGTGATCTCCATAAAATACTCCTACTTAAATAGAGGTGAAAGTCCTTTTGCTGTGCCAGCTTATGAATACGCCATATACTGCAATATATCTAATTGAACCTCTCTAATTTAAACAAATCAATGTTATGTTCTGTGTAACCTTCTTGAGCCAAGTCTGCTAATATTTCCCCTACTAAACCACAGAACTTGAAGCCATGTCCCGAGAATCCGGCAGCAATGCTTACTTGTGGGATCTCAGGATGGGTATCTATGATGAAATGTCCATCGGGAGTATTGGTAAACATACAGGTTTCCATCTTCATAACGGCCCCATGTGCCATAGGAAAATATTTTTCCAGGCATTCTTCAAGGGCTTTTTGGTCATTATTGGTAATTTCGCGACTTACTAAATCGGGGTCTACTATTTCCCGTAGATGATTATATTTCCCCAGCTTTATTCCGGGTGTTTCAAAACTTGGGAATCCGTAGAAACGCCCAATATCTACTTCTAATCCAAATACTGGGAAATGGTCCGCATCAAATCGTTTTGGGTCTTGTGTTTGAAACCACCCTACTACTTGCCTTTCTGGTTCTAATAATGCGGTCAGATCTGGAAGAAGTTTTGATACCCATGGTCCGGTGGTCAATACCAGTCTGCTAGCAGTGTATACTGACTTTGGTGTTACAACTTCTATGATTTCACCTTTTGGATGCCAATCTGTTATAGGTTCTCTACCATGGATGTCAGCCCCTAGTTCATCCGATAGTGTTAGGTACGACGATATGCATTTATCAGCTGCTAAGAATCCCCCATCAGATTGGTAAACAGAAAGTATGTCATTGGGGAAAGAGTATCCAGGAAATCGTTTGTTGACCTCGCGCCCTTCTAATATTTCATAAGGAATGTTGTGAATATCACACGCGTTTTTGGAACCTATGAACATAGAACTGTGCTCATGTCCTGCCCTAATAGATCCCGTAGTGATTAACAATTCCTGATTTGTATCAGTCTGCAACTTATCCCACAATTCGTAAGATTTATGCATCAAAGTTACATACGAAGGGTCCTCATGGTAGGATAATCTGATCATTCTGCTATTGCCGTGGGACGATCCCATGTTGTTTGGAACGTCATATTTATCTAGGCCGAGTACTTTCCATCCTCTGGCTGCTAGATTGTATAGCGCTGCACTTCCCATGCCGCCCACTCCGGCTACTATTGCGTCGTACTGTACAGTATTTTTGGCCATATCAAGTTTTTAACCCTACTAATATTGCTCCCATGTATGGGCTTACATAATCAGAAAACGTTGTAAGGCATGAAATCAAGGCGTTGGTATTATGTGTCACTGCAATGCCTTGATTTGAAAATCGCCATCTGATTCTAGGGGCAATACGATGGCGGCTCCATCTAAATCTCCATAACCTTCTTCATTAGCTCGGTGCAACATGTCATGTGCCAATTTGGCACCTGGTGAGGATAGGCCTAGTTCTTCTGCTAATTCATTGACGAGTACGAGATCTTTGAGGAATACCCGTATTTGTGTTCTTTCACCAATGAAATCCCGATCGATCATGACAGGGGCATTTCGGCTGAGCATGAAGCTTTGTCCCCAGCCTGAGTTTACTACCTCGTACACTAATTTTGGATCAGCCCCTGCTTTAGATCCCATAAGCATTGCTTCTGCAGCTGCCAATGAGTGCATACCTACAAGTAGTTGATTGATGAGTTTTACTGTTGTTCCTGTTCCTGTTGGACCTATATGACGAACTGTAGTGCCCATTGTTTCAAATACTGGCAGCACCGTATTATAAGCTTCGCTCTGGCCTCCAGCCATGATAGTAAGTTCTCCAGATTGTGCCCGTTCTGTTCCCCCACTAATAGGTGCGTCAAGAAA
>JAPNTN010000126.1:0-8001 GCA_027249445.1 Dehalococcoidia bacterium
AGGTATAACCCTCGGTAAACGGAGTCGAGTGGTCCAAATGTGAACGTAGGAGTAGGTGGTACAGCAGTAGGAGTAGGCGGTACGGTAGTAGGGGTTGGCGGTACGGCAGTAGGAGTAGGCGGTACAGCAGTAGGAGTAGGCGGTACGGCAGTAGGGGTAGGCTGTACGGCAGTAGGAGTAGGCGGTACAGCAGTAGGAGTAGGAATAGGTTGGCTGATCGTTTCCATGGGAATATCGCCCGTGCTGTTTCCAGCGGGTGTGCAATTGATCAATATCAATATTAGCAACAGAATTACGGAGTATTTGAAAAAAATCATTTAATGGAATTCTTAAGAGAAGACAGTCAAATCATAACACTACCGTTCAATAAGGTTATGGTTTGAAACGACAGTCTGATCTATGGATATATCGATAAGCGTCTGTACATAGTCCATATACAGTTATTAGATATCATCGGATCACACGGATACGTTACATAGCTGCCTTATTACGTAACTAAAATGGTTTACGGCTCACGTTCGTGATACAGTTAAATTTAGCCTTATTCGGGGAGGATGTTTTACATGCATCAGCCTAGTTCAAGATTAGATAATCTTTCAGAATATCCCATTGTCTCTCAAACTCCGCTTGATGTGTTAGGAGATAATGCGCTGGATACTCAAGACTTTTTTGTGCGCAACCATTTCCTTGCCCCCAAAATTGACATGGCAGTTTGGCGACTGACTGTTGGTAAACCTGGAGATTACACCCAGTTATACTCGTATGAGGATCTCCTCGAACTACCGGCACATTCATTAGATGTGGCTTTGGAATGTGCTGGAAATAGTAGGTCATCAGTATTACCTCCTTGTGAAGGTATGCTGTGGGGACATGGAGGAGTAGGGTGTGCGACATGGACTGGAGTTTCCGTTAGAGATATTCTCGCAAATACTGAGGATATTTCAGAAGAGAGTGAAGTGCTATTTTTGGGAGATGATGAGGGTAGGCCTCATGGCACTGGGCCTGTAGAACGTTATGGCATGAGTATTCCAATAGAAAAAGTCCTAAATCCCGATACCATCTTGGCCTACAACATGAATGGAGTGGCATTGCCAGAAGATCACGGCTATCCGATTAGATTAGTCGTGCCCGGTTGGTACGGTATGACGTCAGTAAAATGGGTGTCGGAAATTAGAATAGTTCCACGCCCACACAAGGGATTCTACCAGGATAAATATTATGTGTTCGTAACAGACGGACCTGAGACTTACGAAACGAATCCTAGGGTTGATGTTATAAAAGTTAAATCCCTAATAACATCGGTTAAACGAGGACAACAGATACCGTCAGGGAAGCATGTTATTGAAGGCAAGGCTTGGTCGGGTTACGGAAAAATTACTAGAGTCGAGTTTAGCCCTGACAATGGCAGGACGTGGTTGCCTGGGGAAGTAGATAGTTCAGACTCTCGTTATGGATGGAGCGCGTGGAAGTGTGTTTGGAATGCTGATGTCAAAGGCAGATATCTAATAGCGGTCAAAGCTACTGATGTTAAAGGTATTTGTCAGCCAGAACTATTTGATTGGAATTTTCGGGGATTCGCCAATAACTCTATTCACACGGTGCCTGTAGAGGTAGTGTGATTTATCCAACGATTACTTAGTAATCCGTTGGCTCAGAGACCCTTTGTTAGGGTTTTCTACAGGGGGTATAATTCGCAAAAACTGGGAGAGAATTATGGCGGAGTTAGATATCCGAGTAGGACTCATTGGCGCCGGCGGCAATGTGCGAAATCGGCACATTCCGGGATTTCAAAAAGTAGATGGACTGGAGATAGTTGCCGTAGCAAATCGAAGTGTGGAATCGGGTAGGGCAGTAGCTGATCAGTTCGACATTCCTAGGGTTTATGCCAGTTGGCGGGAACTCCTCGAAGACGATGATATTAATGCCGTATGTATCGGCACATGGCCTTATATGCATAAAACTATGACTATAGCTGCGTTGGAAAGCGGCAAGCATGTTCTGACAGAGGCCCGTATGGCTAACACTGCAGAAGAAGCGCGAGCCATGTTGGACGCTTCAAGAAAATATCCTGACTTAGTTTGCCAACTTACCCCCACGTCAACAACTTACAAGATAGATAGGATTATTCAAAGACTGGTGGGTGAAGGCTTTCTGGGTGAATTGCTCTCGGTAGAAGTACAAGCTCTACAAAATAGATTTGCGGACTTCGGAGGTGATCTACATTGGAGACATGACAGGGAATTGAGTGGGTATAACATCCTGAATATTGGAGCTGCTTATGAGTCTATGATGAGGTGGTTCGGTCGTGGGAACAATGTTATGGCCATGGGTAAAATTCATGTCCCGTATAGAAAGAATATACAAGGAAACCTAGTTTCAGTTAGCATTCCTGACCACGTTGATATACTCTATGAATTGGCCAACAATGCGCAGGTGCATATGCGAATGAGCGCTACAACCGGGCATTCAACGGGTAATCAGATATGGTTTTATGGAACAGAAGGAACTATATATATAGATCAGCAGCAGAATGTGTTCGGTGGAAGGCATGGGGATGATGGATTGACAGCTATTGATAATCCATCAGAGTTACAGGCTTATTATAGGGTCGAAGAAGAGTTCTCCAATGCCATTAGAGGGACCGAAGAAATAACCATGGTGCCGTTTGAAAGTGGGGTTCATTATATTGAATGGACCGAGGCAGTGGCTCGAAGTGTCCAGACTGGTAATAGGATAAATTTACCGCTATGACTACAAACACATTGATTTGTACCGGTTAGTCATCGAGAGGATGGATTATGGACAGTAAAAAAGTGGTAGTAATTGGTGGTGGTATCGTTGGCAGTTCGATAGCGTACAAGTTGTCCGAACTCGGGCACATGGCCGTTGTAATTGATAGAGGTCCGTTCCAAGAATCGTGCTCTTCCCATTCTTTCGCATGGATAAACGCTTCATCAAAGGGCCCTCCTATTGATTATCACAACTTGAATAGAATGTCCCTGGAGATGTGGCCTAGATTTGCCGCCGGCTTAGCGGCAGATGTTGGACTCAATCTGAATGGAGTTATCCACTGGGAAAATACAGAAGAAGGCGCTCTAGCAGCACGTGCGCGGGTCGAGTTATTACAATCGTGGGGATATCCTATTCAAATTGTAGGGCCCGAATTCATAAAAGAAAAAGAACCAACAGTTCTGTCTGGAACTGTAACGTTTGGACAGTATGCCCCTATTGAGGGACATGTAGAGCCCAAACGTGTAATAGATGCTTGCCAAGCAAAAATCATTAGTAATGACGGAGAGATATTGCATAGCTGCGAGGTCATGGGATTCATTGAAGATTCAGTAAGCTCAAGGGTGATTTCGGTCCAAACTTCGAAAGAAAGTATAGACTGTGATGTGGTAGTACTCGCAGCGGGGACTGATACTGAGCGACTAGCAGGTCTGTTAGGAGTTCATATCCCTCTGCAGGAAAGTCCAGGTGTAGTTGCTTGGACTGACCCCCAACCGCACAGTATAAACGGTGTAGTTATGGCTCCATCAGCCGAGAATCCCGATGGGGAGGTCCATATACGTCAGCTTAGAGATGGAACATTTCAAATAGTTAATGAAGTTCGTCAGCATGCTAATGTCCAGGAGGATGACTCTTTCGAGGCTGCAAATAGCGTTTTGCTGCAACTGACTGAGTATTTTCCCCAGTTGAAGGATGCTACGGTTATTCCTGAGCCAACTGGATATAGGCCTATGCCACAGGATCGTCACCCCATAATAGGGTTTGACTCTAAGTGGGCAAATCTGTATACAACCGTTACTCACAGTGGAGTTACTCTTGCTCCGCTGATTAGTGAATTAGTATCAATGGAGATCAATACTGGAGTCCGTGCCGCTCAGCTAAATAATTACCGCCCAGAGCGCTTCCAAAATTAGGAACCTAGCTTTTAGGAGACCATTTGTAAATTGTTTTCAGAGAACCTCCCATCAGTGTGGAACGGTCCGATTCTGAGAATTGGTCGTTAAGCCTAAACGCATCAACTCCTTGCTGGTAGTCCAATAATAATACGGCCCTAGTCCAGTCTGTTCCCCATAGACATCTCTCTAGACCATAAGCATCGAATATCCTTTGAAGCGGATCCCATATGTCTTCATAAGGAAATGGCTTGTGGGATAGTGTCCCTGCACCAGAAATTTTGATTGCCACGTTGTTGAGTTTGGCAAGCTCTAACACTGGATCCAAATTAGCAAACGGCTCTTCTGATGGAGGGGGTTCAAATGGTTGTACGATGCCCAAATGGTCTATAACCAACTGGGTTTCGGGGTGTCTCATTGCTAGATCCCGAAATAGTGATAGATTCGACGAACACATGATATTGACCGGTAACCCTTGTTGTCGGCTACTCGAGAGAATCTCGTTCAGGCCAGGGTGGTCTGGCGTCCATGCTGGATCCCGAAGCATTATCCGAGCCCCTACAACGCCAGGAGTATTGGCCCATTCAGCCATCTCCTCTGAAATGGACGAGGAGTCCGGATCAAACGGGCGAATCAATCCGAATTTTCCGGGGTGTTTCTCATAAACACCTAGAATATAAGACGGATCATATCCGTATATATTGAATGGCGATACTAGCAGAGCGCCGTCGACTCCAACTTCACTCATGGCCTCAACCATGTCATCCCCACTAACTTGCTCAGGCCCTTGCAGGAATCCTAACCAGGGGTTTTCGACAGTGTTTTTACCATAGCAGTGTACCTGTGAATCAATCGTCTGTGTATTCGCTGCCATATTAAATGCTCCTTGTGATGAGTTCAGAAGATGGAACTCTATATGTTATAACGATAGGTCTTTTGAAACCTGGGTGAATCCTTGATCCATAGCTAAAATGATGTCGTCAATTTCTCCAGAAGTAACACATAACGGTGGCATGATGTTCATAAAATCGCCGCCCCGTAATAATATGCCTTGATTGGAAAAAGCCTGTGTAAGTCGCGATGCCACTTCAGCTTCTGGGTCAAAATGTTCCTTAGTAGTACGATCTTTGACTATATCAAGGCCACAGAATAATCCTAGTCCCCTAGCATCTCCGATCATATTGTGCTTCTCTTTCAGTTCGTTTAACCCATCTAATAGATACTTTCCCATCAGAGCCGAATTTTCCGCTAACCGTTCTCTTTCCATAATCTCAATGTTCTTTAACGATGCAGCAGCGGCTACAGGATGGCCCCCAAATGTAATTACATGCCGGAAAGCAGATTTTGGACTGCCCACAAAAGCGTCGGCTATTGGTTTCCTGAGTATAGTTCCGCCCATAGGAATGTATCCGCTAGTGATTCCTTTGGCGACGGTCATCATGTCCGGAGTGATTCCCCAGTGTTCGCAGGCGAACATTTTCCCAGTGCGCCCGAATCCGGTGATCACCTCATCAGCTATAAGCAAACATCCATATTTGTCACAGATATCCCGTAACATAGGCCAGTAGTTGGGAGCTGGCACAATAGCGCCCAGAGGACTGGATACTGGTTCCGCAATTACTGCTGCGACAGTCTCAGGTCCTTGGAACTTTATCATTTCTTCAACTGCATTTACGCATTTTTCAGCGCAGTCTTCCGGAGATTGTCCGCCTAATTCGCATCTGTAAGGATTAGGCTGGGGCACATGAAAAGATCCTGCAAGTAGTGGTTCGTAGTCTTCCTTGGGGAAGTTAGCGGTGCCTCCAAGAGATAATGCGCCAAATGTGGCTCCGTGGTAAGAGCCCTTTCTACTTATAAATTTAGTTCTAGACGGCTGACCAATACGCTTGAAGTAAGCTCTGGATAATTTCATTGCGGTTTCCACTGATTCGGATCCCCCGCTGGTGAAGAAACATCTTGATAGATCACCAGGTGTTATGGATGCGATTTTTTCGGCTAACCTTACGGCTGGTTCGTTAGTACTGCCTAGTGGCATGTAGGTAAGTTTAAGCATCTGTTCATAAGCCGCATCTGCGATTTCGGTGCGTCCATATCCAACATTCTTTAGCCACAAGCCGGACATGGCATCGATATAAGTATTTCCTAGAGCGTCGGTAACCTGGCAGCCTTTACCGTCAACAAATATCTGTGGTTCGCCTTTTTCAGCCATGTCACTCGGTTCACGAAGATAAACCCATAGGTGCTCTAGGGCGGAATCCTGTAGCTTTTTGAGATCAGAGTCGGATGAAATAGTCATGATCATCTCCAAGTGTTAATACCGTGTAGTAGCGTGGTTATCAATCTGTAGCTTTAGTCCGTATATTACCACCATATCAGAACACTACATATAAGACATGTGGACTAAAGTTAGAGGATAACTCTATTTTTGTTTTAGTGTATATTGTTGTGCACATTAAGTAATCTATACGGAGGTTCTGAAATTGCCTAGTAATTTACCTTTTGTTGATATAGTGATTATAGGTTCAGGTGCTTCTGGGGGAGCATGCGCTTGGCAACTATGTGAAAACGGAGCTTCTGTAGTAATGCTTGAGCAAGGCGATTGGTTCGATCATGATGATTATCCAGGGGATTCGCTGAACTGGGAAATAGAGCTAAAGAATTCTTTTGATTTCAATCCCAACGTAAGAAAATTAGTATCCGATTATCAAATTCTAGATGAAGAATCGGATATACAACCATTATTATTCAATGCTGTCGGCGGTACTACACAGCATTGGACTGCGCATACACCGAGATTCCACCCTTCCGATTTTAAAGTCAAATCCCTTGACGGCGTGGGAGATGACTGGCCGATATCCTATTGGGATTTAGAAAAATATTATGATTTAAATGATGTGATGATGGGGTGTTCGGGAATTAGCGGTGACCCAGCTAACCCCCCGAGATCTCCTAGGCCAATGCCACCCCATTCTTTGGGTTATGACGGAGAAAGAATAGCCAAAGCAGCTGATCGCCTGGGGTGGCATTGGTGGCCGTCTGATTCTTATGAAGCTTCCCAAGACTATAAAGGTAGGGATGGTTGGAATGATCACGGTACATTTGCGTCAAAGAGGAAATGGAGAGCGATTGCTTCAACAGATGTGACATATATACAACCAGCTATTAGGAACGGGTTGGATCTTCGGACTAATTGTGCTGTCCAGTCTATATCTGTTGATCAAGCTGGAAAACTCCTAGGAGTTATATATGTTGATGGCCAGGGAGAGCAGTACTTTCAAAGAGCAGGGAAGGTCATAGTAGCTTGTAATGGGATCGGGACTCCCCGTCTCCTACTGAGTAGCAAATCTGACAAATTTCCTAATGGTTTAGCGAATTCATCAGGTCTAGTCGGTAAGAACCTGATGTTTCATCCCTATGCGTCAGTATCCGGTCTTTTTGAAGGCGATGATCTTGATTATACCGTCGGCTCACTCGCAAATATAATTATCGTCCAGGAATTCTATGAAACTGATCCTAGTCGCGGGTTTCTGCGAGGCTATACATTTCAGATGAATAGATCACATGGTCCCGCCCATACTGCGTTGGGCTCAGCCAGGAGCGCTGTTCCTTGGGGGGAGAAACATCATCAAGAGTTCTCTAAAAGATTCAGAAAATATATTGGTATGGCGATTATTAGCGAGGATTTGCCAGAATTGCATAATAGGGTTGAAATAGATAACCGATTAACAGATAAACATGGTATACCGTCGCCGAGAATTTTCTACAAGATATCGGATAACACCCGTCGTTTGTTAGATCACGGAATGAAATCTGCTGAAACATTATTGCGAGAAGCGGGCTGTTATGAAATATCAAGTTCTCCATTATTGAAGGCTGCCGGATGGCATTTGATGGGGACTACTAAAATGGGTACTAATCCGGATAACTCTGTCGTGAATTCGAATTGTGAAACTCACGATGTGGAAAATTTATATGTTATTGATGGGTCAGTATTTGCAACGTCTGGAGCGGTAAATCCTACCCCGACTATACAGGCTATAGCCCTTCGGGCTGCCGACATAATTTCGAAAGGATAGATAATAATTTTGAATACATTTGA
>JAPNTN010000127.1:0-3958 GCA_027249445.1 Dehalococcoidia bacterium
AGGTTTTTGGCCATAAGTGAGATCAGATGACGGTCATGCGACACAAATAACATAGTCCCGTCATAGGCTAAAAATACCTGTTCCATAGCTTCCCTAGTTGCTATGTCAAGATGTGTAGTAGGTTCATCTAACACGAGTAGATTAGGTTTGTTTATCAACAATCTAGCCAGTGCAAGCCGACTTTTTTCCCCTCCACTAAGAGAAGAAACTGTCTTAAACACTTCGTCATCACGAAATAGAAATCTAGCCAAATAGGGTCTTATTTCATCTAGTGGCATCTCACGAGCTTCGAGTAAAGCCTCAAATACAGAAGCTTCTTCCGGCCCAGCATAAGATTCTTGGCTAAAGTATCCGAAATCCACATTATGTCCGATAGTTACGGAACCATCTAATGGCTCGACCATCCCAAGCATAGTTTTTAGAAATGTTGTTTTTCCGACTCCGTTACTACCCACTATACAGGTTCGGCTGTTCCTTTCTAATTTGATATCTTGAATCTTAATTAGGATTCGATCACTAGATCCTTCCTTAAATCCAACACTAAGATCTTTGCACTGAATAAGGACTTGGCCTGTCCGGCTCGCTGAAATTCCAGCAATGCTAATTTCGTTAGATGTCTCCGGTGCCTCTAATCTTTCCAATCTAGAAAGTCTGCGAGCCCTACCTTTTGCTTCAGCAGCACGTTGGCCAGCTCCGTATCTTCGTATAAATGCTTGTTCTCTGGCAATGAATTCCTGTTGTCTCTGAAATCGTTTCCTTTGCCATAAGACCTGTTCCCCTTTTTGTCGTCTGTATTGTGAATAGTTTCCTGAGAAAACCTGGAGCTTTTCATGGTCAAGCTCCCATATACTATTAGTGATCTTGTCTAGAAAATGTCTATCATGAGACACTACTAGAAATGCTGTATCATAACGACTCAGCATATTCTCTAGCCAATCTAAACCCGCCAAGTCTAAGTAGTTGGTAGGCTCGTCCAAAATTAGTAGTTCCGGCGCGTATAAAATTGCTTTAGCTAATGCAGCACGAGTACGTTCCCCTCCACTAGCAGATGCAGATGGAGAATGCAAGCTCTGTTCAGAAAGCCCAACTCCGGAAACCACTTGTTCGAGTCTATTTTCGTAGGTATACCCGCCTAAATACTCGTATCGAGACACAAGCTCGGAGTAGTTTACCTCCGCCTGCAACTGATCAGCACCAGATAATTTTGACATCTCCTCTAACTGCTTAGCCATCAGGTCTTCTATATCAAATAGCTCCTGAAAAGCAGTCTTTATTTCGTCCATAAGACTACCGGTACTCGCAATTTCTGATATCTGAGGCACATATCCTATCCGCACACCTGAAGAAACATGCAATTCCCCTGATGTTTGAGGAATATCACCCACGATTACTTTTATAAGCGAACTCTTGCCCGCACCATTTGGGCCTACGAGTCCTATATGCGCTTTATCAGCTATGCTCACATTGGCATCGTCGAAAATTTGGCTGTTGCCATAAGAGAGAGAAAGCTGGGAAGTTGAAAGTACTGGCATTGCCCTTACCAAATAGGATAATAAATCGTTGTATAAGGGTACACCATCATTAATTTGAAATGCCACATGATATTATTAATATTAAATAAAATCCTTCGGAGACATATATGGCATTTGGAGGAAATGACTGGCTTTCCCTTACTCAAGAGCCTACCCTAGAGCCAGATATGCCCATTTGTGACCCACACCATCACTTTTGGGATATGAGGCCTGGTCGTATTCCCTACCAACGATATTTGCTGGACGAATTATTAGCTGATACAGGAAGTGGCCACAATATTAAGTCTACGGTTTTTATTGAAACACGGGCGATGTACCGTTCTGTTGGCCCCGAAGAAATGAAACCTGTCGGTGAAGTAGAATTTGCACAAGGTATAGCCGCAGCGAGTGCGAGCGGAATATACGGACCTACTAGAGTAGCAGACGCTATAGTGGGGCATGCTAATCTACTCTTAGGTGAGGCAGTCGAACCGGTACTCGACCAACTACAAAACGCAAGCCCCAATAGATTCAGAGGAATAAGACATACAATCACATGGGACCCACACCCTGAAATATCCAACACTGCGGAACACAAAATCGAGGGACAGCTTTCGGACACCAAGTTTATAGATGCTGCTAGGATACTAGCCCGCAAAGACCTATCTTTCGACGCATGGCTATATTTTCCTCAACTTGTAGAACTTGCACGATTTGCTAGAGAAGTTCCGGATTTGAAGATAATACTTAATCATATTGGCGGGTTATTAAGGACCGGACCTTACTCGAACAATGACGCAGAAGTTCTAAATCTATGGCGAAAAGGGATAGACGCAGTTTCAGAATGCCCTAATATTGTCGTTAAACTCGGCGGTATAACACAGCCACGAACAGGATATGATTGGCATGCGAGACCAGCACCAATAGGTTCTGATGAATTGTCTCAAGTAATGGCCCCATTGATGCATTACTGTATTGAGAAATTCGGCCCTGATCGCTGCATGTTTGAGAGTAATTTCCCTCCGGATAAAGTTGGTTGCTCATACAACATACTGTTCAATGCTTTTAAAAGATTATCCTATAAGTATTCAGTATCAGAGCGAGCATCCTTGTTTCATACCACTGCAACAAGGACTTATAAGATATCCAGATAAAAGTTTCATTGAAACCCAGTAAGGAGCCATTCCATTATCATGCGAAACCAACCGAAATATGCCCTTTCGCTATCTTTATTAGTATTAATCTCCGCTATATCATCAATGTCCATTGCTTGCACAATCCCAGAGGACACTAACACACCCGTAGAGCCTGTTCCTACCTCTTCCGTTCAAGAGAGTAATGTAAACATGGCTACACTTGAAAATATATGGGCAGAACTAACAAGGATCAGCTCTGATTTGGAGAATACAAAGCTAGCCTTGGAACAACTAAAATACGATGCAGATACAGCTTTGTTCGAAACACAAACCACGTTAGAGGCCATTCAAAACACAAATATTGTCAATGATGAGAATATCTCTGGTAAGATTGAATCTCAAATACAAGACCTTACAACAAATATAGATAGTTTAAATGCGTCCGGATTTATTGAAGAACACAGGTGGGCAGAAGATATGAACCAGCTAAATGTTCAATTAGAGGATATGGCAAGCGTCATCGAGTCACTAGGTTATGACAGCCAGCTTCAACTTACTGATAAAGTAACCGATCTGAATGCCCAATTAGAAGAGATATGGAGGTCTATCGAAACCCTACAATTTGATCTTGAGACGAGCTCGCAAACGTCATACATCGACGGGCGCGTAGATGAGGTAAACACTCAGGTTGGCGAACTAACATCGTCAGTGCGGGATGAATTATCACATCGCATAGACTCTCTAGAACGCGAAATGCAAACTTCAAATGACACCGAGTACGTAGATATATTACAGCAAGAAATCAACGAAGTGAGATCTTTAATACCTTATGACCTGCAGGGCACTCTAGATTCCTTGAACAATCAGTTGAGCAACATTGTGAGTGAAATAGATAATAATAAATACGTAAGCGAAATGGATATCCAAAATTTACGTTCGGAACTTATCTATCTCGAAGACAGAATAAATTCCATCAATTAATACGGTCCTAACGTATTATAAGTTTATTATTCCGCCGTAAACCCTACGTCAGTACATTGGGAAACGTTACCACTGGACAAACATTGGCATAACAACGTGAATGTAATCATCAGAGTCAATCGGTTTGAATACTCCGGGAGCTGACGGTGTTGTAGTCTCCATTACTACCTTACCACGCTCTAAAACGGCCAAAGCATCCTGAAGGTATCGACTATTAAAAGCTATTTTTGATTCCCCGCCTTCCAACACTTCAGCATCGACCTCGTCCTGATTATTGCCAACCTCATCTGAGCTTGCAGATATTATCACTTTGCCCGGAAATTCTTGATC
>JAPNTN010000128.1:0-3401 GCA_027249445.1 Dehalococcoidia bacterium
TCACCGCACGCATATACACCAGATAAATTAGTCCTCATATGAACATCAGTATACAGATGTCCTAGTGCGTCCATATCTAGAATACCTTTCAAATAATCACTGTTTGGATGAAAACCTACATATATGAAAGCGGCTGCGGTATCATAGTCGTAGACATTACCTGTTTTGAGATCTTTCACACGTGCCGCTTCTAGGACACCATTACCTACGAATTCTTCCACAACATGACTTAATAACCACTTATATTTTGGATGAGAAAAAGCCCTTTCCTGCAACATCCTAGTAGCGCGCAGCTCATCCCTGCGATGGACTATAGTCACCGAATTACAAATACCCGTCAAATAGAAACTTTCATCCATTGCAGCATCGCCACCGCCAATAACCAAAACGTCCTGATCTTTAAAGAAATTACCATCGCAGACAGCACAGTATGATACGCCTCGGCCAGCATACTCATCTTCACCCGTAACTCCCAGTTTGTTGTGACTACCACCACTGGCTATTATCACTGACTTAGCAGTGTAATCTTTATCGTAGGTATGGATCACTTTGACTGGTTTATCTAAGTCGTCAACACCTTCGACTTCAGTGTAGTCTATAGTGGCTCCAAATTTTGTTGTTTGTTCTTCCATCATCTGGGCTAACTCTTGACCTTTAACACCATTCGGAAATCCCGGGTAATTTTCCAACTCATCGGTGATCAGCAATTGACCACCGACACCCAGCGATTCGATTAAAACTGTTTTCATCATTGCCCGAGTTGAGTACAGCCCAGCCGCTAGCCCAGCTGCCCCAGCGCCTAGAATTACTACATCATATTCTGCTTCCATCAGTCCCCCTAAGTAAATTATACGGTTTTAATATATATTATCCGGTAGTAGTACTAATCACTCTCTGAAAAATGCTATGGTCTGTTCTAGACCTTCAGCCAAACTAATCGTAGGCGACCACCCAAGTTCACTAAACGCCTTGTCAGAACTTAAGCTTATTTTATAAACCTCTCCTGGCCTCGCTGGCATATGCTCAGCGTCCCATTTGTAACTAGTTATCTGCCGCAACTCCAAAAATAGATCATTTACACTAGTACCTTTTCCAGTACCAATATTGTAAATTGTCCTATCACCTTCCTCAATAGCCAACATATTTGCCTGGACAACATCTTGAACAAACACAAAATCTCTCTCCTGGTCTCCCGTACCGTATATTTGCGGTTGACGACCATCGCACATAGCTTGAGAGAATATTGCTATTACTCCTGCCTCACCGTGAGGGTCTTGTCTAGGGCCATACACGTTACCATAGCGCAAGATAGTGTAATTAACTTGATGTAACCGGTAATATAATTCCACATATTTCTCACCCAGAAATTTTGACATTCCATAGGGTGATAGAGGGTCTATAAGTGTCTCTTCTGAGCAAGGATTGGCCGATGGATCTCCATATAAGGCACCACCAGTAGAAGAATAAATGAACTTTTCCACTCCCGATCTTCTTGAGGCTTCTAGCAATCTCAACGTCCCAATAACGTTGGTCTCGCCATCTTTCAAAGGATCTCTAGATGATTCGGTTACACTTATTTGAGCAGCGAGATGAAACACTATATCAGGATTCTCCCGCTGAAATATTTCTTGTAATGAAGCTTGCGTTATGTCCTGATGGTAAAACGTTGCGGCAGGATTCACATTCCGCAATTTCCCTGAGCTTAAATTATCTACTACCGCCACGTGATAGCCATTGCCAATAAGGCAGTCTACCAGATGAGAACCTATAAACCCTGCACCGCCAGTCACCAGCGCCGTTTTGCCTTCGGCCATGACCACCTCTGCCAATATCGTCAACTATAATGATACTGCGCACACAAGACTAAAAACAATCTTGCGATTAACATACCCTTGATCATCGAATCAACAACAATGATAAACTGTGTGTCAACTTCTACGTTCATCCATTCTGAACGGTTTTGATCATGCTAGAACACAATCTAATACTCCTATTTACAAAGCAAGAAATCGCAAATACTGTCACTAATATCGCTTGTCAAATAAATAGGGACTACAAAGATACTCCGATTCTATTAATATGCTGCCTTAAGGGAGGTGTAATTTTCTTCTCAGATTTGATTAGACAGCTTGATTGCCCTGTAGTAGGAATAGAATTCATACAAGCATCTAGTTATGGTACAGGTACAAAAAGTGCCCATCCTCCTACAATACAGTCAAACATCCCGAAGGTATCAATTGAAAACCAAAACCTACTCATCATCGATGACATAATGGATACGGGATTAACCATGTCCGCTTTGGTAGAAACACTAACAGAGCTAAACCCTTCCAATACGGCGATCTGCACTTTACTGGATAAACCATCGCGTCGAAAAACCCCGATAGAGCCAACATACGTAGGATTCACCATACCAGACCAATTCGTCCTCGGGTATGGAATGGACTACAACCAGAGCTACAGAAATCTGCCTGACATATACTTCGCACAGTGATCCATGCGAGCGGAGATAGTACACGTCTAGCCGTGTACTATCTTGTGTGTTACATTTGGACAATTAGGCAGGTGCCTTTAGCATTTAATCTGAACTACTAGGAGAAGAATATGCCAGAGCAAATAGGTTTTGTAGGGCTTGGGATCATGGGAAGACCAATGGTCCGGAACCTAATGAAAGCCGGTTATTCAGTCACAGTCTATGACATAGTGTCCGATGCGGTCGAAGAACTTGCTAGCGAGGGTGCTACTCCTGCTACCAGCAGTGATGAGGTCGCATCCAAAACAGACACTATTATAACAATGCTTCCAGATTCAGCAGACTCCGAAAGAGCTATCTTAGGGGAAGGTGGAGTCTTAGCAGGAGCAAAAAAAGGTTCAATCATCATCGACATGAGTTCAATCGCTCCTTCAATGTCACAAAAAATATTCCAAGAATGCTCGAAGGAAGGCGTTGAGATGATGGACGCACCCGTAAGTGGTGGGGAACCTGGAGCAATCAACGCTACCCTCGCCATAATGGTAGGTGGCAAGCAAGAAATCTTTGACCAATGCTACGATTTGCTAAGCGTTATGGGTAGCAACGTCGTTCTCACAGGCGACATAGGGGCCGGCAACATTACCAAATTGGCAAATCAGATTATAGTAGCCGCCAACATAGAGGCCCTGAGTGAAGCTATGGTTCTAGCCCAAAAAGCAGGCGTAGACCCGGAAAGAGTTTTCAACGCTATAAGGGGAGGGCTTGCAGGAAGCACAGTCATGGAAGCCAAAGCCCCTATGATGTTAGATCGCAATTTCAGAGCAGGTTTCCGAATTAGACTACACCAAAAGGATCTACGAAATGTGCTGCAAACAGCACAAGAGTTAAACGTCCCATTACCGGTTACTGCACTTCTTCAGCAAATGCT
>JAPNTN010000129.1:0-33240 GCA_027249445.1 Dehalococcoidia bacterium
TGAAGTATGCACAATTGTTGTTGTGTTGACAAGATATTGGGATGCTGTAAGCTACTGCTTGCTTTATCATAATGAACGAATGTTTACATGAGAATTTTTAAATACTGGAGGCTAGGATGGCAAAAGTAGGGTTTGTCGGGCTTGGAACTATGGGGGCAAACATGGCTTTTAACTGCTTACAGGGCGGTAATGACATGATTGTCCACGATATACGTAGAGAATCAGCGACTCCTCATCTGGAAGCAGGGGCCGTCTGGGCTGACACGCCCAGAGAAGTTGCGGAGTCCAGTGATGTTGTATTTACATCCCTTCCGGGTCCAGTCGAGATTGAAGCAGTGGCTTTGGGTGAATCAGGGTTGCTAGAGGGACTGACAGAAGGAAAAACTTATTTCGATCTAAGTACGAATTCTCCAACTGTAATAAGGCATATACATGAGGTAATGGCTGCTAGGGGTGTTAGTGTATTAGATGCCCCTGTTAGCGGAGGACCCCGAGGTGCTAAGTCCAGGAATTTAGCGATATGGGTTGGCGGAGATAAAGATTTATTTGATAAATATAAATCTGTATTGGACTCAATCGGGGATAAAGCGTACTACGTAGGGCCAATTGGGTGCGGAGCAGTAGCCAAGCTCGTTCACAATTGCTCGGGATATATTATTCAAACTGCTCTGGCGGAAGTA
This sequence comes from Dehalococcoidia bacterium, assembly GCA_027249445.1. Taxonomy (GTDB): domain Bacteria; phylum Chloroflexota; class Dehalococcoidia; order Lucifugimonadales; family UBA3495; genus UBA3495. Next base: position 681 of record JAPNTN010000129.1, read on the forward strand.
TTTACTATGGGAGTTAAGGCAGGTGTCGAACCGTTGGCTTTGTGGCAGGCTGTACGTAGAGGTGCTCAAGGTCGTAGAGGAACCTTTGAAGGCTTAGCAGAACACTTGTTGCCTGGAAATTTCGATCCACCGGATTTTGCGCTTAGGTTGGCACGTAAAGATGTGGATTTAGCAGTTGGAGTTGGCAGGGAATTTGATGTTCCTATGAAATTGGCAAATATTACACTTGCTGAAATGACCGAAGCTATGAACAGAGGTTGGGACGGGAGAGACTCCAGAGTTTCCATGCTTCTCCAAGAGGAAAGAGCCGGAGTTGAAGTGAGGGTAGATCCAGAAATATTAAAACAAGCGCTTGAGTCTGAACGCCAAGCAAATGGTTAAAATGAGTGTGTATGGTTACTGGTTTTGAATGACTAGTGGCCATACCACTACTGCTGCCGCAGTAAAAAGCAGAAGGCACCCCAAGGGGTTTTTTATACTTAGTCCCCAATAAGAGTTTTTCTCCACGGCCATTATGCCCCCGATTATCATCATCAATACCAGATTGGTTGATCCGGTCAAGAACATCAGCATCATGAGCGTCCAACAACAACCTATGCAATAAATTCCATGTTTATATCCTAAGGAAAGAGCCTGCTTGATTGATGAGTTGCCATGCCACCGGGCAAGTATAAAGCTGAAGGGTGATCTGCATTTTATAAGGCATTGGTATTTTAGGTTAGTAAATTGATATAGACCACACAATGCAAGTGCAATAGCAACTATTATCCGCGTAGTTCCCGATGTTATGACATATTGGCTCGCTATCAAGTGTATAGCCATGTGTATGATATGCACTGCTAGGCCTAACGCTGACCATATTCCAACATATCCAATTATTAGACTAATTATTAGTGTTTTATGATTTGGTTCGTCATTTATTAGATTGTGGAAGGACAATATTAGGGGGATAGTCGTAGGCAACATCATGGCGAACACCATAAGTGTCCAACCTAGTATGAATATTAATCCGGAAATAAGGCCTATTGAATTAGAAAAAGAGCTACTATTGTGGCCCAGAAACACTTTTGCGGGGGATTCATTCCATACCCATAAGGAGATCCACGATAGTAGTACCAGACTCAATAGTAACAATATTAATATGCGCTTGCTTTCTATTTGAGGGGTCACAGGAGGCTTGCATCCTTAATCAATCAATACGCAGTACGCTAGTTGATACTGTCTAAGTCTGTTATTGTCGTTGCCACTTTAAGTCAGGTCTTCTAGCGGCTTGTGCTTCGTCTAAACGCGACACCGGTGTTGTGTGAGGCGCATTTTGCACTGTTTCAGGCTGGTCGTGTGATTCTTGGTCTATTTGGACAAGAGCGTCAATGAATGCGTCTAACGTCTCTTTTGTTTCAGACTCAGTTGGTTCTATCATTAATGCTTCGTGGACTATTAGCGGGAAATACATTGTTGGAGCATGATATCCATAGTCAAGAAGTCTTTTCGCAACTTCCAGTCCGCTGACACCTCGTTCCTTTTGCCAATCAGCTGAAAATACAACCTCATGCATGCATCGTCTATCGTAAGGTAAGAAATATTTATCCTTTAAAGATTCCATAATGTAATTTGCATTTAGAACAGCATTTCCGCTGATCGATCTTAACCCTTCAGCACCAAGTGTTCTTATGTAAGTATATGCTCTAACAAGAACCCCGAAATTGCCGTGAAAGCCGCTAATTTTCCCAATGCTTCCTTCTGGTGTGAAAAGCTCGAAGGAATCTCCGGATTTAGTGATTAACGGTGATGCAAGAAATGGAGTCAATGACTCTACGCAGCACACTGGACCTGCTCCGGGCCCGCCTCCACCGTGAGGAGTACTAAATGTTTTATGGAGGTTGAGGTGTGCAACATCGAAACCGAGTTCTCCGAGTTTAGCTCTGCCGAGAAGGGCATTCATGTTGGCTCCATCCCCGTATACCATTCCTCCTGCCTCATGAACGATCCTGCATACTTCTACAATGTTTTCATCGAATATACCAAGGGTGCTCGGCAGTGTGATCATTGCCCCTGCAAGATCAGGCCCGGCAAGGCCTCTCAATTGCTCTATATCAACATTACCATTCGCGTCGGATGGCAATGTCACTACATCGAATCCCGCCATTGCTGCAGAAGCTGGATTAGTTCCGTGGGCGCTATCAGGTATGGCCATTTTGGTACGCCCGAGATCATTTCTAGAATGATGATATGCCCGGATCATTAACACACCAGCCAGTTCCCCGTGTGCTCCTGCTAATGTTGCAAGACTGACACCATTCATTCCTGTAATTTCGGCTAAGAATTCTTGTAGTCTATGTAGAAGTTCCAATGCTCCTTGAGATGACTCAGCAGGTTGTAATGGGTGTATATTGGCAAATCCTGGCAAAAATGCCATTTCATCGTTTACTTTTGGGTTGTATTTCATTGTGCAGCTACCTAGTGGGTAAAACTGCGTGTCTATAGAAAAATTCAGTTGGCTGAGATTGGTAAAGTATTGAACGACTTCAGGTTCCGATATTTCTGGTAATTCTAGATTGGATCGCAGTAAATTAGGATTGAGTTGAGTTTGCTCTGGAACATCAAGGGCAGGCGTTACTACTCCTGACCTCCCTCGTACGCTACGGTCCATCAATAATTTTTCTGTAGTGCGATTTCCACCTTTGATCATGCTATTTTATCTCACTTAACGTAGATATTAGAGAATCAATGTCTTGACGGCTGTTAAGTTCGGTCACGCACATCAACATGCCATTGACGACATTTTCAGGTGAAGACTTGGAGAATGGTGGATTTGATAAGTCTAAGCCACCAAGGATGTTCTGACTTATTAGTATTCGATTGACATCTGCCGCCGGGATAGGGCAGTCGATTATGAATTCGTGGAAAAAAGGATTTGGAGCTACTATTTTATATCCAGCGATTTTTGATATCTCATTCGCGGCGTAGTGTGCCTTGTGGTAGCACAATTCTGATATCTGGCGCAGCCCGTTCTTACCCATAGCGGATAAATATATGGTGGAGGCCAGTGCGTATAGCGCCTCGTTAGTACATATGTTACTAGTGGCACGCTCTCTACGGATGTGCTGTTCTCTCGTTTGAAGGGTTAGAACGTATCCGTTTTTTCCGTTAGTGTCTACGGTTCTTCCTACTATACGGCTTGGCATTTGTCTAATGTATTCTTGTTTGGTGGCAAATAGTCCTAGATAGGGACCGCCGTAACTTGTTGGGATGCCAAGCGGTTGCCCTTCACCTGTAACTATATCAGCTCCGTACTCCCCTGGGCTTTTAAGCATGCCCATCGCTAGTGGATTGGTTGATACTACTAGGAGTGCACCGCAGTTGTGCGCTTTAGCGGAATATCCTGATATGTCTTCAATTCCACCGATAAAATTTGGGTATTGGGATACTACACAAGCAGTTTTTTCTGACGGTGAAAGGGTGCTGGCGGAATCGGTGGTTATGTCGATACCCTGTGCCTGGCAATATGTGTGTATTACCTGCTGGTATAAGGGGGAAACACTATCGAGTATTATCACCTCATCACGTTTTGTTACCCTACAAGCCATGAGGACTCCCTCGGCTAAGCTGGTTGCTCCGTCGTACATACCTGCGTTCGCTACTTCCATGTCATAGAGGTTTGCGATAAGGCTTTGGAATTCGTAGATTACTTGTAATGTGCCTTGGCTTACCTCTGGCTGGTAAGGGGTATAGGCAGTCAGGAACTCTCCCCTGGTCATTAGCGATTTGACAATAGCGGGGATGAAATGGTTGTAGGAGCCTGCTCCCAGAAATGATGGCCCGCTGCTGAGAACGCGATTGTTGCTCGCGAATGTGGAGAGTTCTTTTTGTATTTCTATCTCTGAGATAGGGGAGGGAAGGTTCAAAACTGGGTTTCGGAATGTGTCTGGTATATCTTGAAATAATTCGTCGACGGAATGCAGATTTAAGGTAGCGAGCATCGCTTCCTGTTCTTCCGGGGTGTTGGGTATGTAATGGGATTGAAAATGACCCTGATTGGTCACGAGTTTTTGGCTCCTTGGATAGTACCTAGCTACTACTCATAATAGCATGGCTTGCTTGGTTATGCTTGTTCCGTAAACGATTGATATTCATCTGCCGATATTAGAGAGCTGAGTTCTCCGGTATCGCTCAAAATGACCTGCAATATCCACCCTTCATTGTACGGGTCTTCGTTGATTAATTCTGGTCGGTCCAGAAGTTCACTGTTTGTTTTTATGACCTCTCCGCTTACTGGAGAGAATAAGTCTGATACTGCCTTAACTGATTCAATCTCTCCCATTTTCTCCATATGCACCAAATTTGAGCCTATCTCTGGCATATCTATGAATACCACGTCACCGAGTTGTTCTTGAGCGTAGTCTGTTATACCTACTATTGCTAAGTTACTCTCAGCGTCTTGTATTTTGAGCCATTCGTGTTCTTTAGTATATTGGCGATCCGATGGATTCAATGTCATGGCCTCCTAGGGCGTGAGTAAAATGGGAGTTGAGCTAATTCTGCTTTTATTAATTTGCCTCTGATGTCTATTTCCAAGGCGTCAGATTGCTGAGCGTGCTGATCCAAAACGTAGCCCATCGCAATGCTTGTGTCAAGAGTGGGGGAATAGCTTCCGCTAGTAATATATCCGATCTGTTCCCCGTTTCGGAGAATAGGGTATTCTGCTCTAGGTGCGCTTCTACCTGGCACCTTTAGACCGACTAGGGACATCTCAGTTCCTTTGTCTAATTGATGGTAGATTACTTCAGACCCAATAAAGTTGCCGGACTTTCTAACAAATCTTGAAAGGCCAGCTTCGATCGGGGTCTTGTTAATGTTGATTTCATGTCCGTGCAGGGGTAGGGCAGCTTCTAATCTGAGGACGTCTCTCGCTCCCAATCCACAAGGGGTTGCGCCTGCTTCCGTCAAGCTACTCCAAACATTTACCGCATGTTCTGAATCGACCACTATTTCAAAACCGTCCTCGCCCGTATATCCTGTTCTGCCCATCATAACCTTATGGTCTTGTAATATACCGTTAGCCCAGCTGAATCCTCTTATGGATGAGGGGAGTGCCCCGTTGTCAACAATACATATTTGATCCAATATAGTACTGCTCTGTGGTCCTTGTATGGCTATCAGGCTAGTTTTGAATGTTTGGTCGTCTAAACTACATTTCCCTGTAAAGTTATTGTCTATCCAGGATTGCAGCCAATTTATTATTTGGACACGGTTCCCTGCATTAGGGATTAACAAATAACGGGTCTCTGCGAGGCGGTAAAAGATTGTGTCATCGATTATTCCTCCAGATTCGTCGCAGATCATGCAATATCTGGCTCTTCCTATTTTGAGAGTGCTAGCTGGGGATGTGAGGACTAAATCCAGTAGATCAGTTGCAGAGTCCCCCTCGATATATAATCTGCCCATGTGAGATACATCAAACAATCCAGATTTTGTTCTAACTGCGGCCACTTCAGATATTATTCCAGCGTATTGTACTGGCATATCCCATCCGCCAAAGGGCACCATTCGTGCTCCAGACTCGGTATGTATTTGGTGGAGTACCGTTTTTAGATCCATATGTTTATGTTTCTCATTCAAAATAAAAGGGGTATTCAGTTAGTATCCTACCATCGTGTGGTAGCTATATCCACTAGGTAGTAGATACTCCCAGTATTCATGATCTACATCCTATTTGACCAGATGTGGTATATTTGCCACATTGACGGTAATTCGCTGGAACATAGGTTATTAATTATGCGAATACTTCTGATAGCAACGAATCGCCACAACAGATGGATGACAAAGGACGAAGTTCGTCCCTTGCCGATTGGCCTCGCGTATGTGGCAGCTTACATAAATCCCGATAGGCATTCCGTGCGTATCTTGGATCTGATGTTCTCTGAGGACCATATATCTGATACAGAACAGGCTGTAAAAGAATACAGGCCAGACATAGTAGGGATCTCATTACGTAACTTGGATAATGGTAGCTTTACTAATCCTCAATCAGCTCTATCTACGACAAGGGATGTTATACAGGCAATTCGAAAGAACAGTAGTGCTCTAGTAACTTGCGGTGGGCCTGCCTTCAGTATTTTGCCAGAAGATTGTTTTAATTATTTGGAGACGGATGTCGGGTTAGTAGGGGACTCAGCTGAATGTTTTGCGGATTTGGCTGATCTAATGGACGATGGAAAGTCCTGGAGAGACCTGCCGGGGATAATGTTCAAAGATGGAGGAGTACTTAAGATAGCTGAAGAAAAGGCTTCTTCAGCGTTGTCTAAGCCTCCCAGATTTGACGATTTAGATCTCTCTCAATATAGATCAGCTGGGTTTGGTGTTGGAATAATTACTAAATTAGGCTGGTACTCTTCTACCGTAGCTAGTCCGAGTTCTGATGACGAATGGAGAATCGTGCGTCCTGTTGAGGACGTAATTGGAGAGATAGGCCGCCTTAAAGATGAATATGATTTAAATGAATTTTTCTTTATTGACCAAGAATTCAACAGGCCTATAGATTATGCTAAGCAGTTGTGTAGTGCCATATGCGATATGCGATTGGATATAAAGTGGAATACTAATATTACTCCATCATCCTATGATGATGAGCTTATGTCATTGTTAACTGCGGCCGGATGCCAAATGGTACTTATAGGCGGTGGTTCTATCAAAGGAAATGTAATGCCAGGTGACACAGGCGAAGAACATATGCGACTTGGCACTGACCTTTCAGACCTTCAGAAGTTATGCGAAATGTGTCAAAAACATGCACTGCCGTATTCGATTACCCAAGGCTTTGGAGAGATAGGAGAAACGGATCAAACAGTGCGTGATAAATTGGCGTTCTTATCTACGGCTACGAGCAATGGCAGGTCTAGTGTTGTCACTTTACGAGTGGGTACTAGATTATATCCTGGAACTGAATTAGCGGCTCGAGCTGCTAACGAGGGTATCATAAATTGTGAATCCGAATTGTTAATGCCAGTCTTTTATGTATCTCAGCCTGTGAGAAACACTTTAATAGGCACATTAGAGGAAGCAATTGCCGGTCATCCGACCTGGACCATACTTTAGTGAGCGATATTTTTCATACTCTGAGTCATTCTATTCTTCGGATTAGATACTAAGTATTACGAATAGGACTATGCTAACCTTCTAATAAAGCTTTAATTCGTAAAAATATCATATATTTTCCGCAATTTTTTTTACATCTTGGGTATCACGCAACTATGTTGTATAATGCCATGTGTAAACAGGCTTGGTACAGGGTACTTTCCAGTTGTTAGTATGTGAATCGGCAGACTTAGCGCAGGATGACCTCAACTGAGCTAGACAATATCATCGGAGGTCTTGACTTGGCACTTTCAGACAAAACTTTAACCTGTGCGGATTGTGGGGCGTCGTTTATTTTCACGGTAGGTGAGCAGGAATTCTTCAACTCAAGAGGTTTCACTAACGAGCCTCGACGTTGCCCTGAGTGCCGCCAGCAGCGGCGAGGACAGCGAGGCGGGGGATTTGGTCAGCCTAGGGAAATGCACCCAGCGGTTTGTGCGCAGTGCGGAGTGGATACTATGGTTCCATTCCTTCCTAGAGGTGATCGTCCAGTATATTGCAGTGACTGCTTCAGCTCTATGCGTAACTAGGGAAGCCTTGAATTAAAGTGCTTTAAGCAGCTTAATTCAGGTTAACTGAGTCACAGAAAATGATAAGGCCCCCGACAAACATTGTCGGGGGCCTTATCATTTGTTCATCTCGACAAGAGTAGGATTAAGCATATGAAGAAGACAGCAGATGCGGTAGTAATTGGGGGAGGGGTCATTGGATGCAGTATTCTATATCACCTTTGTGTACAGAATATGAATAATGTGATTCTCTTGGAAAAAGACGTATTGGGTTCAGGATCTACTGGAAGGTCTCAAACTATCTGTAGAACCCATTATTCCAACGAAATTACGTCTATCATGGCGAGGGACAGCCTTAATATATTCAATAATTTTTCAGAGATAGTGGGGGGGCAATCTGGTTTTGTAAATACAGGATACATAGTGGTTGTCAACCAATCTGACACGGATGGACTGAGAAACAATCTTAGAATGCAACAGAATCTGGGCATCAATACCTCTGAAATAGATTCAGCCCAGCTGCGTGATATCGCGCCAATGATTCGTACGACTGGAGATGAACTGTTGGCATGGGAACCGGATTCAGGATACGCGGACTCGTATCAGGTCACGACTTCATTTGCAAATAGAGCCCGTGATATGGGTGCAGATATTCACCTGCGCAACCCGGTGACTGGAATAGAGATAGAAAACGGAGCGGTTAAGTCAGTTACTACACCTGACGGTACGATAGCAACGCGCAAAGTCATTATTTGTTCTGGGCCTTGGTCTAAAGAGATCATGAATTCTGTTAGAGTTGAAGTACCTTTATCCACAGTTAGGCATCAAATAGCTACGATCGTACGGCCGGCCGATAAGATACCGGATCATCCAATAATTGGAGATATAGCCCAGTCTTTCTCTCTGAGACCAGAAGGTACATCGATGACGTTGGTTGGATTCGGTGAGGATGAAGCCAAAGTTGATTCCTATAACGAAGGAGTAGACCTAGATGATATTCCTTTGGTTTTGAGTAGGTTGATTAATAGAATGCCTGATATGGACCAGGCATATTTTAGAGGTGGGTGGTCAGGATTATTTACGATTACTCCCGACTGGCATCCTATTCTTGATGAAATTCCAGGGGTTGAAGGTTTATATTGTGCCGTGGGATTTAGTGGTCACGGATTTAAGCTAGCTCCATCGATTGGTGAAGTAATATCAAAGTTGGTGGTGGGTGACGAGATATCTAATGTGGATATTAGTCAGCTTAGATTTACGAGATTCGAACAAAATGATGTATTAACATCCAGTTATCATTACAACGTTTTGGCGTAGCAATAACCTTCAGTGAAGAAGCTGATTGATTATGAGGTATACCCAGCAGAAAATTAACATATTGGGAGAATGAAGATGAAATTCGGATTTTACCTTCCTAACCAAGGCCCAAACGCTCGCCCGCAGCCACTTGCCGAGATAGCTAGAAGGGGGGACGAGCTCGGGTTTCATTGTATGGTTGCAGGAGACCATATTTTAGTCCCCAGTAAAATAGAATCTCCGTATCCGTATACGGTTGACGGGCAATTCCCAGGTGGAGGTACAGGGGAATATTTTGAGCAACTGACTCTTTTAACTTATCTTGCTGGGATCACTACGAACATCCGGTTAGTGCCTAGCGTAATGATCGTTCCACATCGACCTGCTCTACTTACAGCCAAGATTTTGGCTACTCTAGATGTTTTATCAGAAGGTAGGTTGACGGTCGGTGTTGGGGTAGGCTGGATGGAGGAAGAATTTAAGGCTCTGGGAGCTCCCCCATTTCGGGAAAGAGGTGCAGTAACTAATGAATATCTACAAGCTTTTATAGAACTTTGGTCTGAGGAAAACCCCAATTTTGAAGGTAAATATTGTGACGTCTCAGGAGTAAAATTTTTGCCTAAGCCTATACAAAAGCCTCACCCTCCTATTTGGGTAGGCGGTCATAGCAGGGCAGCTTTGAAGCGCGCAGCGGTTTACGGTAATGGATGGCATCCGGTGGGGGCTATTCCTGCTAATCCTTTGGAGCCCATTGACGTAGTTAATAAACTATCATTGCTATATGACTACGCAAAGCAAGCGAATAGAGATTCAGAAACTTTGGAAATCGCCATGAAGGCTCCTCTGTATGACGCTGAATCTGGTCCCTCGACTCTCAGGAGAAGATTTGGTGGTGATGCTCAGGAGATTCTGGAAGACGTAAGAGCTTATTCAGAATCTGGAGTAACTCATTTGATATTTGATATCAGGGGTAACGATTTGAATCAAGCTCTGGAGAAACTCCAGTGGTTTGCCGAAGATGTGATGGCAGTTGCTTAGACTAATAAGAGAGGGAGCATGCGAATAGAATTAGACGATGGTATCGAACTTTACTACACTGTAGACGATTACACGGACCCTTGGAAAAATTCTGAAACGGTGATTCTGCATCATGGTATGGCAAAGAGTCACAAATTGTGGTACGCATGGGTTCCAATTATAGCGCGACACTATAGAGTGATAAGATTTGACATGCGAGGTATGGGTTATTCTGCTGTTCCGGAACCTGGATATGCCTGGACATTGGATAATTTTGCCAAAGATTTGTCTGCATTTGTAGACAAGCTAGCGATAGATAAGTTTCATCTTATTGGTGAGACTGTTGGTGGTACGATCGCGATGCGGTACGCTACACTTCACCAGGAAAGACTTTTATCTTTAACCGCTTGTACTTCTCCTACGAATTTTAACGATCCTCATCATGCGGAAAGCGCGGATTTGATAGAGTCGAAAGGTATTGCTGCATGGGTAGAGAGTACTATCGGCAGACGCCTTGATCCGCAAATTGTAGACCCTCAATACATACGCTGGTATGCGGAGCAAATGTGCGCGACTCCAGCTCATGTGGTAAGTGGATTTCAGAGACACGCTGCCGGGGATTTAAGGCCACTATTAAGCGATATTTTAACTCCTACGCTCATCATTGCGGCAGCGGCACTAAGGGATGAGGTCTTGGGAGATTTTCGGGACGCTTCCGATTTCTTTCCTAACGGGCAAAAAATGGTATTTCCTGGGGTGGCTGGATTTGTACAGCATATACTCCCTGTGCCATGTGCGCGGGTGTGGTTGGAATTTGCGAATAATTTAAAATAGAAACTGTTAATCGCGGACACATATTTGTGGATTGACCGTGTTTTCTGAAGAATCTACAATCTTACGCTGAGCTAAGCAATACATTAAGAGGTATAAACGATGACAGAGTCCTTATCGCGAATCATTTCCAGATTTATTATATCGACTGATTACGATAATCTGCCGCCCGAAGTCATAGATAAGATGAAAACCTCTCTTTTTCACTCTTTAGTAGTGTCGATCCTTGGGGCTGAAACCAGTCATGGGAAGGCGGCTGTGGAGCTGGCAAAAGTTGAGGAAGGCAAAGAAAATGGCGCCACTATACTTGTTGATGGTACTAAAGCTACGAGAAGCGGGGCTGCATTTGCGAACAGTAAATTGATGCATGCTACGAACCAGTCTGATTCATATAGGATGTTGATTCATCCAGGCCCTTGCATTATACCTGCAGTCTTAGCTGCTGCGGAACTTGGGAGTTCTAGCGGAAAAGACGTCTTATCAGCTATGGCGGTTGCTTATGAAGTTGAATCACGTTTAGCTGGCGACTTTATACCGTCAGTACAAGCACGAGGATTCAGGTCTAGCCCGATATTCGGAACCTTGGGATCTGCCATTGCGACAGGTAAGCTGCTTGGGTTGGATGAAGATCAAATGGTTACCGCCGTGGCATTAGCCTCTACCTTTACGTGTGGAACAAATGAGGGCCCAAGATCCGGTGGTCGTGAGATGATGTTCCATGAACCCCAGGCTACTCGCAATGGGTTAATGGCGGCATTATTGGCTAAAGAAAATGTTAAAGGCTCAGAGACTTCTCTGGAAGGCGACGCCGGTTTTTATAACGCTTTTGTTGGTAATAATAAGGGGGATCTATCATACGTTTTTAATGGTCCCAATACCGTGTCTTTAGATAGCATAATAGAAGGTATAGGTGAAAGATGGGAATTAATGCATGTCGTTCCCAAGTTATATCCTACAGCGGGGTATAACTGTCCGGTAATTGAGCTTATGACAGATATCAGGGCGGCGCATGATTTGAGTATCCAAGATGTAGAAAAGATTACTGTTGATATGAATTGGCTCGAAACTAGTTATCCATCGCCGGCATTTCCTAATCCTAGTAGGACTGCACCGGGTGTCGCTAGTACCCACTATTTTGCTGCTTACACTTGTATAAATGGAAACTATCCTCCACTGCGCAAGCGTATCGAAGCAGGTGAACAGTCTCTGGATGGAGAGGACGCGGTGTTGGACCTTTTGAAAAAAGTTGACGTGATCGGCCACAAAGATCGGAAGGCTTTTGCACCCCGTATTACTATAGAGATGACCGGAGGCAATTTATATCAAGGAGAATATAAGGGCGAAGAATTAGAGTGGGATTTTGCCACTGAAACTAGTAGGCTTGGCAGTTTTTTCGGAGAGATCGATTGGCCTATTGATAAACTGAACGGCTTAACAGTTATAACAGGAGACTTGCAAGGCGAAGAAAATTTATCCAATCTGATAGGTCATTGCGTTAGATGATTACTGATTGGTCTGAAAAGGAGTAAAGGATATGGAAAATGGGATAAACGGGAAAGTTGCATTAATTACCGGTGGAAGTATGGGCATAGGAAAATCCACTGCACTGGCTTTAGCAAGAGAGGGAGCAAAGATAGCTATTTGTGCGCGCGGAATGGATGCGCTTAAGGAAACTGCTCGAGAAATTCAAGAGGAGACAGGGGCTACTGTAGTGCCTATTCGTGCTGATATGACCAGTACTGAAGATATAACAATGCTGGTATGGTCCACTATTTCTGAGCTAGGTCATATTGATATCTTAGTAAACAATGCTGTTAATTCGACTACCGCGCGAGCTAGTGAATTACCGGATGAAGTTATATTGAATCATATCAATACGAAAGTGATGGGTTACATTAGGTGTTCACGAGAAGTAATAACGTCAATGCGGAAGAAGGGTGGTGGGCGCATTGTGAATATAGCTGGTATGGGAGCTAGAAATTCCAGCGCCACAAATCCAGGCTCGGGTATAACAAACTCCGGCGTTTCTGCCTATACGAAATGCTTATCGGATGACGTATCATCCGAAGGAATATTGGTTAATTGTATTCATCCTGGGAGTACTCGAACACAGCGTCAAATGCAATTGATAGATGAGAGAGCTCAGCGTGACGGCGTAAGTTCTGAAGAGGTAATGTCCCGGACAGTTGCCAATGTTCCGATAGGTAGAATGGTAGAACCCGATGATATAGCAAACTTGGTATTATTCCTGGTCTCTAATCAGGCGAGTGCAATAACAGGTCAAACCATTGCTGTTGATGGTGGAGCCGGAAGAGGGATAATTTATTAGGACCCTATTAGGCTTGAGTAGGATGAAAATAGCGTTAATAGCCTTATTCCTAGTAGGTTATAGCTTGTTTGCAGTGGCTTGTATCTCGGCTACGCCAACTGGTATGACCATCGCAGCGGATAAATATAGCGCGGTAATGGTTACAAGTGATCTCTCGGTCGGAACGAATAGGGTCAGCTTCGGACTAGTGGACATGGAAGGTCAGCCCATTCAGTCTGATTCAGTGGATGTTACATCTGTATACTTTCCTCCTGAGGAAGAAAAAGGGATTTTAAAAGAGGAAGTTACGGCACGGTTTGTTCATTGGCCACCATACGACGGTAGTAAGGGAGTATTTGTTACCGAACTTTATTTCGATGTAAAGGGTCCGGCTACAATTACGGACCCGGGACTTTGGGGAATTGAGATTAGCGCTATAACTAAAGATGGAACGCAGGTAGAAGCGCGAACAGTTCTAACGGTCAACGAGTTTTCGAAAACACCTGCTATTGGGGACATAGCTCCTGCTAGTAGTACGCCAACTTTAATGGATGTTAGTGATCTAGGACATATTACTAGTGATGTGGACCCTGATCCTGATCTTTATCAAGTGTCTATTGATGACGCGATTGTTGACGATAAGGCTCTGGTTCTTATTTTCTCTACCCCTGCATTTTGTGTTAGCGCTACATGTGGCCCGCAACTAGAAATTATTAAAAACATAAAAACGCGTTACATGGGCGTCAATTTTATCCACGTGGAGGCATTCCAAGATCCACACCTGATTAAAGAGGGAATAATTAGCTTGGAACCGGTGCGCACAATGGATGAATGGGGCCTTACAACGGAGCCCTGGACATTTGTTGTTGATTCTGATGGACGAGTGCGCGCCAAGTTTGAACAATTTGTTACCGAGGACGAAATAGTAATTGCCCTAGAAGAAGCTCTATAGTGGGGCAATCTGGAAGATCAATCTTCCAATGTGATAGCTACTAATATCCCATCCCTAGAAATGAATCTTACAAGCAGAGTTTGTCCGAATAATTGATGTTCTTTTATGTGACCAGGAGTGAAGCCGGTGAATGTATCACTGGTAAATTGATAAAGTTGCCCGTCCTCTGCTCGAACTTTTAATGTTTCAAATTCTGACACGTTTTTGGGAACGATTTCTAGAACATGTCCTCTGATTTCCATGATGCTTTGGTCATGATTATCGAGGTCAGTGGGGTTACATGACGCTGTCATAATTAACATTAGTATAGCGATCATCAATGCGCTGAACGACAATGACTTGTTCATTAATATTATTCTAGTTAAATCGGAATACTTTTATTGCTATCACTGATGTTACTACTATCCAGGCCGCTAGTGCTGCGATATCTTGCCATACCGACCATATGGGATAACCATTAATACCTATGTCTCTCAGAGCAGATAGCATTGGGGTTAATGGCAGTAGTTCAGAGATAGTCGGCATTATCCAAGGTAAATTGGTCACAGAGAAAAATGTTCCGGAGAAAAATATCATTGGTAATGCGATGGCATTTCCCATTCCGGATGCAGCTGACGGGCTGTTAGTCCATGCAGACATTATGAAGCCTATGTTCAGAAATACCACACTGCCCATTAGAATGATAAATAATAGACCTGCGGGGTTTCCGCGAATGGAAGCTCCAAACAGAAATATTCCAACCCCCAATATAATAATGGCTTGAATGATGGCCAATATCAAATGGGCAGTAATTTCAGAGGCAAAGAACTTCCATATTGGTAGTGGTGTTACCAACATGCGTTTTAAAATGGATTGGTTTCTGTAATTACTTATTTTTACTGCTATAGATATTATAGAATTTGTCATTATACCGAGGCCAACTAAACCTAATAGAACAGTATCAAAATAGGTAGCTTCAGGTTTTTTTATTTCTATCGTGTTTATCATGTTGATACTCGGTAAGGAAGTATCGTGCTGGGTTAGCAAATTAGATAGCATCAGTAACGTAATTTCATTTTGCTGAGGATCTTGGTCAGTATATTGTAGGGATAATGCTTCATCTGTACTGTAATTGAAGCCAGATGGTATTGTCAGTACGTATTCTGTCTCTCCGTTGTTGAGTCGTTTTAATGCAGTTTCAACAGACTCAATTTGTGTTACTTCGAAAAAATTATTTGACGATATCTGGTTAATTAAGCCTTTGGAATCGTCATTTGTTGAATTGTTTATTACATTGATAGTTGCCCCGCCAAAGTTTCCAACCTGAAATAACCCAAAGACCACGACTAATAGCAACGGGAAAAACAATGCCCAGAAGGTACTATGGCGATTGCGAGCCATGATTTTAAGATTGTGTAAAGTTAATTGGATCATAGGTCTTCCTGAAGTTCATTTCCGGTTAACTCTAGGAAGACGTCTTCTAGGGTAACTGGGGTAATGTCAAGATTCTGGAATCTCACGTTGTCCGTGACGATGCTCTTAAGTAATATGTCTAGAGCATTTGTTCCGTCTTTTAATTTGATTATGTAAGTGTTTTCGGATTTCGTTTCAATCTTGGCGTTGAGGCTGTTCAGGCTAATGATTTGCTCTTCATTTAGGGGGGCTTCTAAAGTTAGTTTAACCGCATATTGATATTCTAATGAGGCCCTCAAGTTGGATGGGGTGTCCACTGCTATAAGGTGACCATTGTCCATTATCGCCAATCGTTGGCATAAGGCCTCAGCTTCATCCATGTAGTGGGTTGTTAAGACCACAGTAATGCCACTCTGGTTTATTTCCTCGATTAGCTGCCAAATATTTCGACGTGACCGCGGGTCTAGACCAGTAGTTGGCTCATCAAGAATCAACAGTTCAGGCTTGTTAATTAAACTTGCAGCAATGGTAAATCTCTGTTTCTCTCCGCCTGATAGTGTATTAACTCTTTGGCGACCTTTACTCTCTAGGTTTACTCTTCTCAAAATATCTGCAGGATCTTCTCGTACATCTGGTGGGTAAAAACTAGCAAGGAGAGTCAATATCTCTAGAAGATTCAGATAATCATAATAGGCAGATGACTGTAACTGGACTCCAATACGAGTCTTTATTTCCTTGGGATTTTTGAGAATATCTAAGTTCAGGATGGTGATGGTTCCCGAATTAGGGGAGTGCAGTCCTTCCAAGATTTCTAGAGTGGTAGTTTTGCCTGCACCATTGGGCCCGAGGATTCCAAAAATTTCGCCGCTTCGGACATCAAAAGAAATGTCGTCGACGGCTACGAATTTACCATAATATTTCTTTAGGGATTCTACCCGGATAGCTTCATCCATGATAACATTGAGAATTATATCACAATCTTTTTTAGGAACTCATTAAATAGCATAATGACCGGAAATTCTTCACCAGTAAACCCTGAATACCCTGACAGGCCCATTAAAATTCTCAAGGTAGTTTCTTTAGTAACGGTAATATGTGTATTCTTGCTCATAATACTAGGTAGCGTGGTAAGAGTGACTGATTCGGGGTTGGGGTGTCCGGATTGGCCGTTATGTTATGGCAAGATATTTCCGCCGCTAGAAATGACCGCGATTATTGAATACGCGCATAGGTTTGTGGCTTCAGTTATCGTAGGGCCCCTGATTATTTTGACTGCAGTATTGACGTGGATTTCCTTCAGGAAGCAGTTATGGCTGGTCGTTCCTGCCACTATCTCAATATTCCTACTAGTTATTCAGGCTTTGTTAGGGGCGGTTACTGTGATACGCGAATTACCCGGAGAAATAGTTGCGTCTCATCTGGCAGTGTCTCAGTTGTTATTAGCTACTCTCATATTGGTGACTGTTGTGGCTTATGTCGGGCCACTTAGTCGCTCACGAGTAAATGGAGCTAACTCTCCTGCTGACCGTTTGCCATTACTTCTATTGTGCGCCGCAATAGCCGTCTATGCTGTTATAGTTTCTGGGTCTATAGTGACGGCTACTGGTTCTACAGCCGCTTGTATGACTTGGCCATTTTGCCAAGGTCAGCTTTTCCCGAAAGAGTTTGCTGAGGCTATTCATATGGGTCATCGGCTAGTCGTAGCACTTGCGGGACTGTTCATTATTTATGTGTTGCACTTGGGGATCAGGGCTAAAGATAGGCCTAAAATAATCAAAATAATGTCTATGGTCGCTACTACAGTGTTTATGGTCCAGGTGGTGGTCGGAGCAGGTATTATCTGGTCGGGCTTCCCGGTGTCTCTACTTGCCAGCCATGTTGCATTTGCGACTCTAACGTGGGCTGCAGCCATTAGTTTGGCTTTCTTAGCATACGCTCACAAGGCTAAGCCACCGATTGGAGCTTAATTAGATTCATGACTAATGCAGAACTCATTCCTAATACAACAGACGGGGCCGGTGGTGGTAATCGCCCAGAGAAGTTTGGGTTTGTCAGGGATTTTGTTTCTTTAACTAAGCCTAAAATCATATTGATGTTACTGGTCACAGCTGCAGGCGGAATGTTTTTGGCAGCTGAAGGAGTTCCGCCTTTTGCCCTTATGGGTTATGTGCTTGTTGCAGGAGCGTTGGCTGCCGGTGGGGCTAATGCGATAAATCATCAAATGGATCGGGATATTGATGAGGTAATGGGTCGTACGAGACATAGACCTGTGGCTGGTCACCGGATATCCCCAGCCAAAGCTCTGGCATTTGGTATATTCCTTAATGTTCTAGCGTTTGCTATTTTCCTTATTTGGGTAAATCTTTTGGCTGGAGTGCTAACTCTGACGGCGACACTCTTTTATGTTTTCGTTTACACTAAGTGGCTAAAACGCTCAACTCCACAGAATATTATTATTGGTGGTGCAGCTGGAGCGATCCCACCGATGGCAGGGTGGGCTGCAGTGACTGGTGGGATCGATCTACCAGCAGTTTATTTGTTCGCAATTATATTTTTCTGGACTCCTCCGCATTTTTGGGCTTTGGCATTATTAATCAAGAAAGATTATGCAGATGCCGGAGTGCCTATGTTACCGGTTGTAACCACGGTCAGCCATACTATCCAGCAGATTTTTTATTACACTTTGGTATTGGTGGGTCTGACTGTTATGTTTGCTCTTACCCCGGCAGTCGGCATTATTTATCTAGTTTCGGCGATAGTGTTAGGGTTGGTGTTCATTAAAATGGCATGGAGCTTAACTAGGAATCAGACTAACGGCCAGGCGAAGAAAGTATATTTGTATTCCCTCCTGTATTTAGCTCTGCTCTTCGCCGCGATAATGGTTGATAGTGGGGTACAATTGTAAAGATTGCGTTGCTTAGTCTATGCAAACCGTAATAAAATATAGGCATAACCACGAATTCAATTCCGTTGACATATTTATTAACACTGTGCTATCGTCTGTCACTGGTAAAATCGGTGTTATAGACGGTGGATTGTAGGGAGAAACCTCAAAATGCGCTTAGCGCCCCCCAGAACTCGAATTAACTCGAATAAGACAACGGCTGAAGGAAAATCTGGTATGAGAAAGATTAGAGTCAGCCAAATCTCTGTATTAGTGCTCTTGATCGTTGGATTGTTGTCTGTAGGATGCGATTACAACTCACATATGACGACGTGGGGTACGGCTGGTCCGGTTGCAGAGAAACAAGCTCTACTATTTAACGTGCTACTTTGGGTGATGGTCGTAGTGTTCGTGCTTGTTGAAGGCGCGCTACTGTACGCAGCGATCAAATTCCGGAGGAAGCCAGGTGATGGTCTTCCAAAACAAGTTCATGGGAATACGCCACTCGAAATAACATGGACTGTTATTCCTACAATATTGATATTGGCTCTTGGTGTATGGTCAGTGCAAACACTATTTGAATTAGATAAGCCTCCTGCAGGGTCGGATATCTTAGAGGTGACGGCTACTGGGCACCAGTGGTGGTTTGAGTTTGAATATCCGGATGCAGACGGTAATGGTACATTTGTTACAACCGCTAACGAGCTTAAAGTTCCAGTAGGTCGGCCTGTACACGTAAATTTGTTAAGTGACGATGTTCTGCACAGCTTCTGGATACCAAGGTTGGCTGGAAAAGTTGATATGGTTCCTACAAGAAGCAACCATTTGTGGTTCCAGGCTGATGAGACAGGTGTATTCCACGGACAATGCGCTGAACTGTGTGGACGAGCCCACGCTCTCATGAAGTTTAGAGTTGAGGCTCTACCGGAAGATGAATATTTGGCCTGGGTCTCAGGATTTGGAAAAGAACCGGTATTGTCAGCACAGGCGTCACAAGGTCAACTGGTATTTAACGGAGAAGGTGGTTGTGTCGTGTGCCATACTGCCAATGGACCGGATTCTCCTTCGACAGTGGACGCGAGGGTGCAAGGATTTCTGGCTGGTCTAGAATCGCCTGTGGCGCCCGGCCCAAACCTCACCGATTTGGCTACCAGGGGTACATTTGCTGCGGGTATACTGGATTTGAACCGCGAGAATCTGCGTAAATGGATTACTGACCCTGAAAGTGTCAAATCAGGTAATTATATGTCGGGCAGAGCCACTGTATATCAAACCTCGGACGGAACAACTAAACTAAATCAAAAACAGGTGTCCAACGTTATTGAATACCTGTTAAGCTTGAAGTAGAACTTTGCATTTAGGCAAAGCAAAAGGGATTAGAGGCGGTAATGGCAACGATAACTGAAGTGCTGGAAAGACCTGCTAACGCCACGGGTTTATGGAGCTGGATCACTACTGTTGATCACAAGCGAATCGGAATCTTGTATGGTGTTACCGCGTTTATATTCTTTCTAGTAGCAGGTGTAGAAGCCGGTATCATTCGTATGCAGTTGGCTGTCCCTGAGAATGGGCTTGTCAGTCCGGATGTATACAACCAAATGTTTACTATGCATGCGACGGCCATGATATTCATGGCTATCATGCCCTTAAGCGCTGCTTTTTTCAATTTCATTATTCCCCTGGCTATTGGCGCTCGGGATGTTGCGTTTCCAAGGTTAAATGCATTCAGTTACTGGTCATTTTTGTTTGGGGCATTACTTATTCACTCAAGCTTTCTGTTCCAGCAAGCTCCAGACGCTGGCTGGTTTTCATACGCTCCGTTAACGGAAGAGCCTTATAGCTTAGGCAAAGGTATTGATTTTTGGGCATTAGGCTTGCAGGTGCTTGGTGTAGCCTCTTTAGCCGCGGCATTTAACTTCGTAGTTACTATAATTAACTTGCGGGCACCAGGCATGACATTGATGCGAATGCCATTGTTTGTTTGGATGACCTTCGTAACGTCGATTCTATTGGTATTGGCTTTTCCAGTTATAACAGTCGGTCTGATAGAACTCACTATGGACCGCTCATTTGGGGCTCATTTCTTCAATACTGCGGGTGGCGGAGACCCGTTAATGTGGCAGCACCTCTTCTGGATATTCGGACACCCCGAAGTTTATATCTTGATTTTACCTGCTATGGGTATTGTGTCCGAAGTTATACCTACCTTTTCTAGGAAACCATTATTTGGATATCCTGTGGTTGTGTTCTCAGGAATAGTAATTGGAATAATGGGATGGGCTGTTTGGAGTCATCACATGTTCACTGTGGGACTTGGGCCTGTCGCCAATTCTGTATTTACTATAACGACAATGTTAATCGCTGTCCCTACTGGAGTGAAGATTTTTAACTGGATAGGAACCATGTGGGGTGGGTCTATCAAATTAAACACCTGCATGCTCTACGCCATTGGTTTCGTAGCCCTGTTTATAGTCGGTGGTCTTAGCGGTGTATCTCATGCTGTGTCTCCGTCAGACGCTCAGCAACAAGACACTTACTATATCGTTGCTCACATTCATTACGTACTGTTTGGCGGGGCAATATTTGGTATCTTCACAGGAATATACTACTGGTTCCCTAAAATCACAGGAAAGCTGCTTGACGAAACGCTGGGCAAAATCAATTTCTGGTTATTGTTTATTGGAATGAATATCACTTTCTTCCCGATGCACTATCTTGGGATGAATGGTATGCCGCGAAGAATATACACGTACTCAACCGAATATGGTTGGGACTTCTTGAACCTTCTGGCAAGCGCAGGCTATTTTGTCATGTTTGTGGGTATACTGGTTTTCATTGCAAACGTGCTTATAAGTTATAAGAACGGTAAAGAGGCAGGTCATGATCCCTGGGATGCTCCGGGGCTAGAGTGGACGATATCGTCACCACCGCCTTCTTACAATTTCGCGCAGGTTCCGCAAGTGCTGGGCCAAGACCATTATTGGATCGTAAAGCGCCAAGCTGAGGCAGCTGGCAACCCTATTACCAAACCAGAACCATTCGTAGACCCAGAAACAATTCATATGCCCAACCCATCTTACTGGCCGATATTCACTGCGTTTGGACTTCTATTGCTAGCAGTTGGTTTTCTGATTGAATTCCCATGGCAATATTTAAAGTTTCCAATAGCAATACCAGCTGGAATAATAATATTTATTGGTGTCATGGGTTGGAGTTTCGAACCTGCTGCTCCTGAAGCTCATCACGGCGATGACCATTCTGATGGCGGGCATCACTAGGAGGAAAAGATTTTGGCTCACGTAGGTGGACAATTACCTACTTCTGATGTAGATCATACGTACACTACTACCGGTATAAATCACCGGAAGCTATTGATGTGGGTTTTTCTGGGATCTGACTGTTTGTTTTTTGGATCCTTGATAGCGACTTATATGGTGTACAGGGGTCAGAGCCTTGTAGGACCTTATCCCATTGATATTCTCGATATCCCACTTACTACTATAAGTACCTTCGTTTTGCTCTGTAGTAGTTTTGCCATGGTTCAAGCACTGGCAGCCACTAATAAGAATGACCAGAAAGGAATACAGATCTGGCTACTTCTCACAGCCTTCATGGGAGCTATATTTATCGGGTTCCAAGTCTATGAATTTAACGCTTTCAGACTTGAAGGGTTACTTGTATCGACCAATTTATTTGGGTCGACTTTCTTCACTCTAACCGGGTTCCACGGAGCTCACGTCAGCCTAGGTATTGTATGGCTCATGGTGCTGTTCTTTGTAGCACGTAAAGGTAAAGTCGGACCTCATAACGCGCTGGATGTGGAATTATGTGGTCTTTATTGGCATTTCGTGGATATAGTGTGGATCGTCATTTTCACATTGCTGTATCTAGTAGGCGGGTTCGATGCAGGGCCGGTCGCCGGTGTTTTAACTGAACCTTCATTATTGTCGTTGTTGGCGTAAGGAGAGCGGGACATGAGTAGCGTGCCAGAAACCCAACATCACGAAGGTAAACACCCAACGTTCAAACAATATGTATTTATAGCCTTAATATTATTCGTTATAACGGCTATTGAATTTGTGATCATAGTTCCTGAGAGTATGCAGGGTGCGCCAGTATCGTTGGCTCCTCTAATCATTCTGTCAGCTATTAAATTCGGCATCGTAATTATGTATTACATGCATCTACGATTCGACCATAGGTTATTGAGTATAGTTTTCTTGAGTGGATTGGTCTTGGCTTTCGCAGCTTTTTCTTGGCTAATGATATTATTCTCGGCATTCACACCTGAGCCGAGAGAATATGCTAGGGCTCACGCAGTACCTTTCACTCATGGAGACTCTGGCCACATGGCTAAGGCAGATGACGGTTCTCATGGAGCAGATTCTGGTCATGTCGAGTCGCACTCTGAAGAGGAAACTGAACCAGTATCGGAAAGTAGCGCACCTGCTTCAGATGCCATGGTTGGTCAAACGGTATTCACTGGGGTTGCTGGCTGTGCTGGTTGTCATATGATAGAAGGGGTCCCAGGTGCTGTCGGGCAGCTAGGTCCTGATTTAACAAATATAGGAACAGTTGGGGATACAAGAGTTTCAGGTATGTCCGCACGGGACTATATTGTGGATTCGATTAAGAATCCTGCTGCTTATGTGGTGGATGGATATGCTCCTATAATGCCCGCCGGGCTGGCAGACCAGATGACTGACGACGAGTTTAATTCTCTGGTTGATTTCCTGATGTCAAAACAATAAATCTAATCAGCATTAATTAAAAAAGGACTGCTTCTGCAGTCCTTTTTTATCTTTTGTACG
Organism: Dehalococcoidia bacterium; assembly: GCA_027249445.1. Lineage (GTDB taxonomy): Bacteria > Chloroflexota > Dehalococcoidia > Lucifugimonadales > UBA3495 > UBA3495. The sequence goes on from JAPNTN010000129.1 coordinate 23,815, forward strand.
TGGAGTGAAATCCTTGCATGAAGGCGGTTTTATCTGCTTCTGTAAGTATATCGCTCATGAGTTGAAGTCCTTCGGTAAGGAACCGTAAATCTCGATCATAGATTGTATCTGGGGATATCTCTTTGAATTTTCCTTGGTAGCTTTTAAGGAAACTATGAATATCTCCCTGAGTTGGGTTCATTGTTTCAAATATTCGATAGATCGGCATGGTTCTGACATAGTTGAATGTTTCTTCAAGTGAAAAGTTAGGATATTCCTCCAAAGATAACGATATCCCAAAATCTATTAGCTTGATATCACTGGCTTGATCGAGGATCAAATGGGACCGTTTGTCGGGGTCTGAAACAGTGCTGTCGTTGTAGCAAATCTTATTCTCATGAAGTTTGCCGAATGCTGCTCCCAATTTTATACCAATATCCTCTATACAAGGTCTTATATCGCTGTTTGAATGGTTGTCAGTGATGAAGGTGCCGGAGATGTATTCTTCTGACAGAAATCCCTGCAATGAGTCAAATTGCTTAGGTCCGACGCCAAGTTCACCTGCTAGAGTCGCTACCTTGGCTTCATTTGAGTTTTGTAGAGGTTTTATTACCATGTTATTTGAGCGGGACGTTAATATAGCCACTCTTCCCCGAGTTCTTCCGCTAAAGGTAATATTTGGAGATTTATCACTGAGGTATATCAAATCGTATGCTCTAGGGAAAAAGCCATATACGCCGTATTTAACAACAAATGGGTCTATTACCAATTTGCGGTATAGGTCCGGATGTGAATCGTTTAACCTGAGGAAAGGCGCTAGATGGCTAGGACATGCTCCTGTACTTACCTCTAAATTCATAGCACGAGCATCGGATTCACTCATAAAGGGTAACCGCGATATGGTACTTCTAATAGTACTAAGATCATCAGACGTATAGCTGTTATTTAATTGCATGAATTAAGTGCTTGGCGATGGTTTTACCGCTACAAATATCTCCGACTCTATTATAAACTCCAGTGTTTCGGTGACTGCCTCCAAATTAAGTGGCCCGTAAATATGGGGGTAAATCTCGCCAGATCGACTGGGTTCTTCTTTTAGTTGAGATGTTAATTGGTTCGTGTTTATAACCAAAGCTAACATGTCAGGCCGATCAGAGTATAGTCGGTTTGCCACACGTAAGAGTTGTTCCACAGTAGCTGAGCAATGAATAAATCCTTCTGTGGCTAGAGTATCAGCTTCATGAGTATTTTGATGTTTGGATGCTTCCCATTGGTTATGTGTTATTAAGTGATAGATTGAACTCATATCATTCCTTGGTTCCTTATTGTTGGTTGTTTAGCCCAGATTATGTGATTATCAGTTTATTAGATGTTGTTGCAGGAAGCGAATATATATTGGCTGTAATATGAACCGATGTTAGTATTGATTGATTAATTTTATTGGAGAATGGCTATGCAAGGCGAGCAATTTGACGGTAAATCCCTGTCTTACTTAAATATATACCCTGACGATTACAATCCTGCTGCAAGTTATCCTCTTGTGATTTTGTTGCATGGATTCGGAGCGAACATGCAGGATCTTGCTGGATTGACTCCCAATATTTCTAGCACGGGCTATGTATATTCCTGTCCTAATGCTCCTATCCCATTCCAGTTGGGACCTGGTGTTATTGGATACGGCTGGCACCCGCCTAGAGCTGAGGCTACATTGGAAGATTACAAACAGGCAGAAGATAAATTAGGTGTTTATTTTGACGAGGTATTTGCCCAGTTTAACGCTGTTCCCGGTAAAATTGTATTGCTGGGCTTTTCTCAGGGTGGCGGAATGACTTACAGGTGCGGCTTGGGGCAACCGGAAGTATTCTCGGGCTTAGTTGGGCTTAGTGCTTCTCTGCCGGACCCAGAGGACCTGAGGGCAAAACTACCCGAGAAACGTGATCAGAAAATCTTTATTGCTCATGGTAATGCTGATCCAATGGTGTCTATGGAATCAGCGCAGAACACTATGAAGTTCTTGACTGCGGAAGGATACCAACCCGAATACCACGAATACAACATGTCTCACGAAATACCGCCCATGGTTATTAATGATGTGGTCGCATGGCTGGAAAATGTATTGCCTCCATTAAAAGAAACCTCGGTTAGTCATGGGCCGGAGGTTAAGTGATTTACTTGACAGTATCTGATCAGGGAATATACCATCTTTAGTTGAGGGGTTGTCCCTCCAATTTCGTGCTCGCTAGCTTTATGGTGAGTAATTTCCTTTGGGGATATAGCTCAATTGGGAGAGCGCGGCGTTCGCAATGCCGAGGTTGGGGGTTCGAGCCCCCCTATCTCCACCATGTGCCCCTGTAGCTCAGGGGATAGAGCGGCGGCGTCCTAAGTCGCGCGTCGGGGGTTCGAGTCCCTCCAGGGGTACCATTAAAAATGTAGGAGCGTAGCTCAGTTTGGCCAGAGCGCTGGTCTCCAAAACCAGTGGTCGGGGGTTCGAATCCTCCCGCTCCTGCCACGTTTTTAAGCACAAAATACCCCCGTTTTAGTGACGGGGGATTTTTGAATTTAGGGGTTTTGACATACTAACGTCTACTGCTTATAGTTTGGCCATTCTCAAGCGAACTTGTTCGGCAGAAATGGAATCTCGGCTCAAATCCCGCCAATCTTGATAGTCTGAAATTATAGGAGAGTAACCTCATGTACGCTTTACCTGACGTTGATGAAGTGGTGGCAGTAGCCAAGGAACTGGGGATCCACATAAATCCTGATGAGGCAGTCAAGTACCAGAAGTACCTTATAGAGCAGATAAAACAGTTGGACGACTTCGTGCAGTCTCGGTTGGAGGAGCCCAAGCCGCCGATGCTCTCAGCCGCCCGGAAACCCGGGTATCGGCCGACTCCAGAGGAAGACCCGCTCAACGCCTGGATGTGGAAGTGCCGGATCGAAGGCCATGGGGAAGGCCTGCTCGCTGGCAAGACTGTCAGTTACAAGGACCACATTGCTGTGGCGGGCATACCCATGAGCTTTGGCTCTTTCGCCCTCGAAGGCTTCATCCCCGAGTTCGACGCCACTGTGGTCACTCGGGTGCTCAAGGAGGGGGGCACCATTATCGGCAAGAATGTTATGAACGGACTGAGTGGCGGCTTCGGTACTGGTGGTGGCATCGGTGATTACGGCCGGCCCCTCAATCCCCACAACCACGATCACGTAACCGGAGGCTCGTCCTCAGGCTCCGCCGCTGCTGTGGCCGCCGGTGAGGTGGATATCTCCTTTGGCGGCGACCAGGCCGGCTCCATTCGTATCCCGGCGGCTTACTCCGGTACTGTCGGACACAAGCCTACATTCGGCTTGGTGTCTCACTTCGGGATCAGCTTCGGCTCAGACCAGAGTATCGACTACACTGGTCCGTTGACTCGCACTGTGGAGGATGCGGCGGCTACACTCCAGGCTACTGCGGGTTACGACCCTTACGATCCGCGTCAAACGCGAGACATTCCCATCGGCATTGATACGCTTAGCCATTTGGCTGACGGTGTGTCCGGCCTTCGTATCGGTGTGCTAGAAGAAGGATTCGACGATGCCGAGGTCGAGGTCCGTGACCTGGTGATGGCGGCAGTGGATGTACTCGCTGAGGCAGGGGCTGACGTTTCCCGAGTGTCCGTTCCAGAGCACCACACGGTCAGAGCGGCCTACGCCGCGCTGACGGGAGAAGGGGCGCTTGCCGTTCTGAAAACTGGGTTCTTCGGGGCTTTCACTAGGACATACTACCCAGATTCTGTTATCAGCGCAGTTAACAAACTGTGGGATAATCAGGCCGATGTCCTAGCGCCTCGTAGCAAGCTGTCGCTCATAGCCGGCGAATTGGCCCGTCGTAATTACCATGGCCGTGCGTACGCCAAGGCTCAAAATGTGCGCCCCACATTTATCAAAGCCTACGACGCAGTATTATCTGACGTTGACGTGCTGGTTATGCCTACTTGTATTACGACGGCGCCTAAGAACCATACTCCAGGTACCTATCTCGAGGCTCTGGAGGCGAATCTTGCGGCAATCCACTCCACCGGCTCTCGAAACACAATGCCATTCAATTACACTGGCCACCCAGCGCTCGCTCTTCCTGTGGGCAAGTCGTCCGATGGTCTCCCAGTAAGCATGCAACTCGTTGGGCGTTTCCTAGACGACCCGCTCCTTATGAGGACCGCTTACACATACCAACAAGCGATCGACTGGGACAAGATCATTGGTGTAGCTTCTTGATCTGGCTACATTTTTAAGCATAAAACCGGTCCTAGATGGACCGGTTTTTGTTTTGAGTTAGTTTTATCTGCTACAAAACTCTTTTCATATTTTTTCACGCTCAAAAAAGAAAAGACTCGACACTTATTTGAGACGGAGGGATTTTTGCATATGAAACTTATAACACTATTTCTGAGGTTTTGGTTCAACTATGCGTACGGCCCATATAGTTCCAATTGACAGTAGTAACAGTATAGCTGCTATCCAGTAGGCTAGTTCATAGTTTCCGTTTATGTCGAATAGCAATCCTGTTAACACTCCTCCCACTGCTGTTCCGAGGTTGCGTCCTGCTTGTACAGCACCCATAACAGACCCCAAGATATTGGACGGATAAACGTCTGCAGCTTTGGCGCCAATAAGTAATCCGCTTACACCATCACTTAAACCGGTCAGAGCTACGAATATTATTAACGCCCACATGTTAGCTCCTCCAGTAAACAGCAAGACTACCACTATCGCGGCAAACGTCATGCCTATCCCTATAGAGAAAACAACCTCTCTCCCGATCTTATCTGACAGTATCCCAAATGCTGGTCTTGCCCCTATTCCAAATAAGCCTGCAGCGCCAATGGCGGCAGCAGACTGCATTTCTCCATAGCCAGCCAGAACGAAGAACGCGATTATATGCAAGTTTGTCATTTGATTGGAAACAGCTGCCGTTCCTCGTGCTAATAACAACATCCAAACTGCTGGTTCCTTTAACGCGTTAAACTTGTAGGCATCGTTCGCTATGTCTTTTGATTGAACGGTTGTATCTACAGGCGATTGAGAGGTTTCAGCCTGGATAGGGATTGGGGACACGTTTTCAGGGTCAGGTAATTTCGCAACTGCATCGGGAGGTCGCTTTTGGAGTAGAAAGTTCAACGGTGCGGCCATTAGGAAAAATAAAATACCAAAAACTCTAAATCCCGCTCTCCAACCATAGTTATTTATGATGAATTGCAGCAACGGGGGTGTTATAGCTTGGCCTGCGGAAGTCCCAGAATCAGCAATTCCGAGAATAACTCCTTTCGATTTGGGGAACCATGGAGCTAATATGGCGATCGTTGAGAATGAGCCGATAGAAGTGTGACCCACTGCAGATATCAGGCTATAAAATATAAATAGCTGCCACAGATGGTTGACCATACTGCTGGCCCACCATCCGAACAGAATAACTATACCGGCTAAGAGAAACATGTATTTGGGACCGATAATATCGAGGATTTTCCCAAGTATAGGAGCAGCCAATCCACCGAAAACTCCGGCAGCGGAGAATATAGCAGCTGTTATGGCCGCGCTTCCGCCGAAGCCTTGCCTCAGAGCTGGGAGGAATACAGGTTGGCTTCTTGTGACGCCACCCTCTACAATTAAATTCCCGAAAGACAGCCCTAAAATTACCCAACCATAATTTCTATTAGGCTTTGTGATTTCCGGTTTTGTGCTTTCCGGTTGATCCATAGATTATTTGAAAGACCTTTCTTGATACTTTAGTTTAACCGTCACAGGCATGTATCTTCAAATCATAAGTCGTAAGACGACCAACGACATACTCGGATCTATGCTTGTCGGATGAATCAGTTGTCGTGAGTTTTACCTGGCAGTAATATATCGCTATCAATAAAAGTTTGTTGTGGAGGAAGGAGTAAAATGAGTGAATACGTGCCGAGTTCGAGAGATTGGGTAAGACAACAGGTAGAATTATATGAATCGACCGGTGGTAAAGAAGGTACTACACTCAGGGATACTGGTCTACCAGTAATTATAGTGACTAATACTGGTAATAAAACAGGGTTTGTAAGAAAAACTCCTCTTATGAGAGCAGTAGACGGCTCTAATTATATTTTAGTAGCATCTCAAGGTGGAGCGCCTAAACATCCTGTTTGGTATTTTAACTTAAAGGCAAACAGGTCAGTAAAAATTCAGGACGGCTCGAATATTTATGATATGGAAGTGAAAGAGATAACTGATCCTGATGAGAAAATGCGGCTTTGGGACATAGCCGTAGAGGCATATCCTCCTTATAGTGAATATCAATCAAGAACCACTAGAGTAATACCAGTTTTCTTGGCAGAGCCGGTTGGCTGATTTTTTGTATTTTAGGAAACTATCACTAAGATGTATCGGAACTCTTGGCCGGATTGAACGCTGGCATGACATCTGATGCAAACCATTCAAGCTGGTCAAGTATGAGTTTGTGAGGAGTTCCGATGGGATGTGATACTGATATTCTTTCCAATCCGGGGTATCTGTTTTCGAGTTCTTTTAGAGTATCAATTATCATTTCTGGTGTTCCACATAGGAATCCGCCTGCGGCAACAGATTGTTCTATTGTTGGGAGACCAGCAGTGGGCGCAAGAGACGGATTAGACATAGCAGCAATCTTTTCATCTGATAAACTTCTTACAAGTCGCAATGGTGCAAACATCTTGAGGTTTTCCTCGAAATATTTTGAAGCCTGAGAGATCGCTTTTTCCTTGCTTGAAGCCATGAACATTTGGTAACTGATGCTCAAATTTTCACCAAGAATAGTATCGTTTCCACATTTGGACTGTGCTTGCTTAAAGGATTCAACGGCCGTGTCCATGGCACTACCGTAGCCTAGCCCGCCTGACATGAGCCCCTTGATGCCATTCCTAGCCATGAAATCCAAACCTCTTGTATTTCCACTTGAAATAGGTTGCCAACATTCCACTGGTAAATGTTTAGGTCTAGGAACAAGGGTGATCTCTTTAAGATTGTATCCCCTATATGGGATATTTGGAGGAATAGTATAGTTTGGGCCTATGTGAGAAAAGGATCTCTTATTAAAAGCTTTTAAAATTATCTCTACTTGCTCTTCAAACAGATCCCGATTGGCTGGTTGGTCTAATAATGGTGCCCCAAAAGTTTCCACTTCTCTCGTATGATACCCCCGTCCCACACCGAATATAATTCTACCTTTAGTGAGTATATCTGCAGTAGCGTAATCCTCGGCTAATCTAAGCGGATGCCACATCGGCGTTATATTGAAACCGCAGCCAAACTTAAGATTCTTGGTCAAATGGGCAAGATGAAGACTCAACATCAACACGTTTGGTATACATTCATATCCTTCTGTTTGAAAATGATGCTCGGCCATCCAAAATGTATCATAGCCAGATTTATCTAAAATTCGGGCTATAGCGAGAGCGTTGTCAAAAACACTTGAAAGGTGATCATCTGAAAAACTTCGGTCATTGACAGCAGTACCTGAGTAACCGACATTGTCCATGTCGACATGTCCTGCATATGAACTATCAAACTTAGTGATCATGATTAGCCTTGATTAGTGTATTCATCTGGCATTGTATATAGCTTTTAAGACACTGTAAAACCATGATCTAAATTATTTTGAGTGTGGCTACATCCGATTGTATTAGCTCTATAACCGCTATTTCACTACTTATTTACACTAATTATCAGTTTTGAGGCTATATGCTGGGGTGGGACTTGAACGCTATACTAGTCTTAATACAAACTACTGTGGTAAATGCTATCAATCCAATTCGGATCCGGAGGAATAAATTGACTTCACCGTTCAACACTAATGAAGAAATAGTACAGGCAGCTCGTCGAAATCTGGCACAAGGGCCTTGGGATTATCTGTCCGGAGGTACTGAATCTGAGACTACTATGCGAAGAAACAGGCTAGCTTTTGATCGAATCGCTTTTCGACCGAGAGTTCTGGTCGATGTCTCTACAATAGACAGGTCTTCTACGCTTCTTGGTCATAATCTAAGGATCCCAGTATTGCTGGCTCCGATCGGAGGACTGCAAAACTTCGATTCTAGAGCTGGTGTAGCTGTCTCCCAAGCTGCTGACGAGTTTGGAACACTGCATGTAGTGAGTTCCGCTACTCTGCCTACCTTGGAGGAAACAGCTGCGTCGACTGATCGGTCGAAGATATACCAACTGTATATCCGAGGTGATTGGGACTGGGTCAAAGCTATGATTGATAGAGTTAAACAATCGGGATACGAAGGACTGTGTATCACCGTAGATTCGGCCGTATATAGCCGGCGTGAGAGACCTTTGATCAGTCGATGGAATGTCGACGCCACTCGAGAGCCTCAAGATCGCAAATGGAGTGCTAATGTCACGTGGGAAACGATTGACCGGATCAAGGAATACTTCGGTGGGCCCTTTATGCTGAAAGGTATTACGACTGCTGAAGACGCTGCTATCGCTGTGGAACATGATGTTGATGTTATTTGGGTGTCGAATCACGGCGGTCGTCAACTAGATCATGGTTTAGGAACCATGGATATACTCCCAGAGGTAATGGCTGCGGTAGGTGATAAAGCCGAAGTAGTAATCGATGGTGGTGTTCTTCGAGGGACTGATGTTATCAAGGCTATAGCCCTTGGGGCCAAAGCCGTTGCCATTGGTAAGTTGCAAGGTTGGGGTTTGGCAGCTGGCGGAAAGGATGGGGTTGTTCGAGTATTGGAAATTCTAGAGGAAGAGATTAGGGTGAGCATGGGCTTGCTCGGAGTTAGTTCACTGGACCAGCTTAACAAGGCCTTAATATGTGCTGGCGAGTTGACCACTATGCCTCATGAGATGAGTGCATGGGTAAACATGCCTGGAGAGCGCTTACTCTAAGTCAAATCAAGATGGAATATCTAAAATATTAGTGTACGGGTGGTGGAATAATGTTTAAGTTATTAATCGGCACGGAAATCAGTTCATTACGATCAGCTCTTATATTGTCTCACGTAGGTGGGTTGCTGCTGATATTCATGGGTGGGATAGTGTGGAATCTCAAAGTGAATGATGCTGTATTCGCTTCGTCCACTCCGGATTTTATTCCTTATATGCTCATAGCTGTGGGAGTACTTAGGATATTATTTACCATTGCCGCGGGAAGAGGATACAAGCTAGCTTTTTACGTAGTAATACTATTAAGTGTACTAAAATTAATTGAGTTGATACCTGCCAGTATGGGTAGTGATTTTAGTCATATATCTGACTACTTGTATATACCGATTACGGGTGTGGTGGAAATAGCGCTATTATGGTTTGTTTCTAGAAAGAGCACCTGGAATGAGTTAAAAGAATCTTAGTAATGAACTAAAACTCATATCTATTATTTAGATTCCTGTTTTGTTAGGCTGTTCGGGCTTTTATCTCCCTCCATGCACGGATATAATAGCTTGG
>JAPNTN010000130.1:0-7896 GCA_027249445.1 Dehalococcoidia bacterium
TCGGTTTTGGCACAGGAAGTGGATACTGAATATCTAGGCAGCATAGCACTCAGGCAGGCCTATCAGGATACTAGTCGCCCTACCGTGTTGTTGGATGATGAAGTTTCCACTGAGTATGACGCTATAACCTCAAAATTCAGAGAAAGCTTAAAGGCTTTGGGGAGAGAAGCTCCTTAAGTTCCTTCTGCTAGTTCCCCATTTTGATTAGGAGTTGGGAGTAGTTTCGGATACTCATTTGCGATATTTGCTAGAACTGATAGGTTATCGGGGGTACTACGCTTCCCGTTGGCAAGATTCATTAGCAATTGAATTTCTGAATTGACTGCGTCTTGGGCATATGTGCTCATCTCGCCCATCTTACGATACTTCCTGTATCTTTCTCGTAGTAGTTTGGACGACGAAAGTTTTTCAATGTCCAATAACCCCTTCATTATGTGAATCTTCAGCGCATCTGATGCGTTCAGAGGGTCATGGTGTGATCCTCCTTCAGGTTCACTGACCACATTGTCAACTAATCCCAATAGAGAGCATTCGGAGCTAGTTAACATAAAGTCTTCTGGGGTCTTCTGAAGTATCTCAGAGGTTGTTGGTCGTTTTGTAGATGTAATACTGCTCACTGAAACAGGAGAGTATATTGCGTATTCTTGCATCAATATTCTGTCGGAAATTCCGAGAGCTAAAGCTCCCTCGCTGCCGCTTTCTCCGATTATCGCTGATACTATAGGGATAGGCACTTCAGCCATTAACGCTAGAGTGCCCGCTATAGCATTTCCTATTCCTTGTTCTTCTGCTTGTATCCCAGGATCCGCTCCTTGAGTGTCTATTAGTGTCACAAGCGGTAAACTAAATTTGGTTGCTAGTTTTATGATACGTTGAGCTTTGCGAAGCCCATCAGGGTATATATGATGGGCAGACTGACCCATTTCGGGGCCTCGTTGTTGTCCGATAATTGCTACAGGCTTACCGTGAAGGCATCCTACTCCGCCGACGACAGACCTACAGTCACTATTGAGACGGTCTCCATGCAGTTCTATGAATGGTTTTAGCATAGACCTCATGTAGTAGAGAGAGGTCGGTCTCTCGGGATGGCGTGCTGTTGCTATAGGATCGGATGAGCTCTCATTAGTGGGACTCGGTTCAGTCAGCTTGATAGTTCGCTTTATATCTTTGTTAGTGTGCTTCTGATTCGTTAACACGTTGAGTAAAGATGCGATCCGTGGCTGCAGGTTTTCACGGTCGACAATATTGTCTATTAGGCCATTGTTCAAGTGCGCTTCCGCAGTGTGGGCGCTGAACGGAACCTTTGTATTAGACACATTTCTTAGTGTTCGGAGTGGAGATAATCCCATCAGAGATCCTGGTTCTGCTAGGATGACGTCGGCTAGATTAGCAAAACTGGCATAGGCCTGTCCTGTGGAAGGGTTAGCTAGGACTACGATGAACGGAATATCCTTTTCTCGGAGTCGATTAGCAGCCGATACGGTTTTGGCCATTTGCATTAGGGATATAACTCCCTCTTGAATTCTGGCTCCGCCACCTGTGACTAGTGCTACGGTTGGTAAATCTCTTTTGGCAGCATCTTCTAGCGCTAGAGCGACTTTCTCCCCTACCACACTACCCATACTGCCGCCCATAAAACCGAAATCTAGCACTATCAGCATAGATTCCAGACCCTCTATTTTTGACCGCCCTGTTACCACAGCTTCTGTTAAGCCTGTCTTGGTTTGGCTTATTGATAATAGCTCTTGGTACTGTTTCTTGTTTGAAAAGGATAGTGGAGCCACAGAGCTCAGGAATTTATGAGATTCTCTAAAACTATTATGATCTGATATTAGCTTTATGCGTTCTCTTGCCGAAAGGGTGTAGTGAAATCGGCAATATGGGCACACTTTATATGCCGAGTAGGTGTCTGAGTCGTGTATATCTCTTTCGCATAGAAGGCATCGTTCATGTAGGGCCGATATGTACGATGCGGTATCTACACCTTTTCGGAGAAGCGACGTTATTATTAAGCGAAAGAGATTCAAAGGTAAAAACCTTGCAGGAGAATCCAAAGATGTCTGTATTGTAGAGAAGATAGTATTAAGCGAGTATTACGGCTTGAAGGTTATCTCAAGTATGTTTGTTGCATCGATATCTTGTTTTATTTTTACAGTGTCCGATATCCTGTGCCCGACTACCCAGACTATCTCATCATCAACCGCTATTAAAGGGACACAGTGGCGTTGAACTCTGTTGACCTTTGCGTCGGTGAAGAAGTCCTGTAACTTTTTGTGCCCTCGCATTCCTAATGGCTTAAATTTATCTCCCGCTTTCCAAAATCGGATGGTAGCCTGTGAGCCCATTGCATTCGTGCAAAAATACTGCGTTAATCCGCTTGGATTGACGGACTTGTATTGACCACGATCAGAGAGAAGTTTGAAACAGAAGCTCATGCTGTTGATGTCAACATGAATTTGTTCATCAATCTGTGTGGGTAGTATGATGTGTCGTTCAACACCCTCTAACGATAGAATATCACTTGGTGACTTGCTACGATGGCAGATACAGAGTTTACCATCAATTGATTGGGCCATTAGTCCAAACGGGAGATGTATGGTTTTATTCTCGTGGATATGGTCAATCAATTTGACTACAGCGCTAATATGTTTTTCAGTTATTCGCCTAGTGTCACCGCACACGTGGGTATAGGCTTTTCGTACTAAGTGTCTTTGCATCGAAGGGTGAAGTGGGGAAATTTGCCGTATATCGAATTCGACACGGTGTTCTTGCGGAGGATAGGTGTCACATACACTCATTTCGTCCCAAAGGGTGTTCATCTCCTGTTCGATGTAATCGAAATCTATTGCGGAAGACCGAGAGAGCCGTATAAGAGCATTTTGAATTTGAGGATTATATTCGCTAGCCAAAAGTGGCATTAAGGTTTTTCGAACACGGTTCCTTGTAAAATCAAGCATATCGTTGGTTGTATCTTGACGGAATGCTTGGTTAATAGAATCGCAATATAGGCTAGTTTCTGATTTGTTAATGTCCAAGAATGGTCGGAATAACTTCACTTTCGTCTCTTTTGAGGGCCAGGGCCAACCGGAGATTTCAGACATACCCCGTAGCCCATTTAGTCCTGATCCTCTTAGGATATGTTCAAGAACAGTTTCCGCGAGATCATCAGCTGTGTGTGCTACTGCAACAAGGTTGGACTGTTGCTCCTGGGCAACTTTTAATAAGAACTCATACCTTAGTTCACGAGCACCTTGTTCGAAGGATGAGATTCCTTGTTGTCGTTGATACATATCGGTATCCTGATATTCGGACGTGCAGTTTAATCCTAATTGTTTAGCCAGATCTAATACAAAAGCTTCATCATCATCTGCTTCCTTACCACGAAAATCGTGGTTTAAATGGGCGACATGTAGTTTTAGGGGGAATACGCTTGTGATTCTTGATAGACAACGTAATAATGCTGTGGAATCTGGTCCACCGGATACACCGACTACTAGGGTCTCGTCATGAGCCATTCCTGATCTCAACAGGGCTTGTATGGTGCGGGTTTCTAATACTGAATATCTCTTTTCACCTTTTTTAGTCATATGTTAGGTCCACTATAGTTGATTAGGTGGGATACCGAATTATAACTAAGCAGACGCCACGAATCTCTAAAGAGTTCTACAGTTGTTATGGAACTTAAACTAAGTGTCATACTATGAAAATTATGGAGTGGTATTTGTAGGATCCGCGCGCAAATACAACGAATTGCAAAGTTGTGCGATACGATTGCGATTTGATCATCGTCCGAATGGTTTCGTTGTATATTGTCAAATGATTCCCAGCATCGATCACTTAAAGAGATTAGTGACTCCCCTTTTGGCATGCTGACTAAAGACGGATCTAGTCTCCATTGGTTCCAAACCTCAGGCCAATTCCGACGCATATCATTTCCTGTGATGCCTTCTAATGAACCGAGATTTAATTCCATTAAGCCTGGGTCCAGATTAATCGGGATACCCGTGATTGATGATATGTGTTGGGAAACCTGTATCGTACGCTTCAGCGGGCTCGAATACAGTGCTGTTAATCCCCATCTTAGAGATGCTCTAGCAGTTGCCAATGCCTGGGAGATTCCAATGTCGTTCAACGGTATGTCGATTTGTCCTTGGAATCTGCCTTCACTGTTCCACTGTGTCTCTCCGTGACGAACTAGATAAATTTTCAAAATTTCTTTGTCCTGAATTTAACTAGAGAATGAAGATGGTAGTATGTCGCGATTGTTCGCAAAAAGAGCTGATGAAAGGAGAATTACAACGCCGATGATACCATTCGCTAATTTGCGATGTAAAGCTGTCATATGGATAACTATATTTTGAGTAATGATCTTATGTGAAACATATCTGGGTAGTTGAGAGGTGCATCAATTTCACTTTATAATGACTTATATGGTAAATGTACTTGGAATAGAAACTTCTTGTGACGAGACAGCTGTCGGCGTAGTAACTGATGGTCATGTGCTTCGGTCAAACATCATAGCCTCACAAATTGACATACATGCCCCATATGGAGGGATAGTCCCCGAGCTTGCTTCACGTCAACATATCAGGGACATTTCTGCAACGGTAAATAGTTCCCTAAAAACGGCAGGGATTAATTTGGGAGATATTGATATCGTCTCTGCCACCTACGGGCCAGGTTTGGCAGGATCTCTAATAACTGGGTTAAATACAGCTAAAGCCCTAGCCATGTCTCTTGGAGTTCCCTTTATTGGGTCCAATCATTTAGAAGGGCATTTATATGCGTCGTGGTTAAAAGAATCAGGAGAATTGCCGGATTCGGAACCAGGATTTCCGCTTGCGTGCTTGATAGCGTCGGGAGGACATACTGACCTAATCTTAATGGAAGGTCATGGGAACTATAAGTTGGTTGGTAGGACGCGCGATGATGCGGCTGGAGAGGCTTTTGACAAAGCTGCTAGGGTTCTAGGATTAGGTTTTCCTGGTGGGCCAGAAATACAAAAGGCTGCGGAGCAAATGATTGGAGAGAACGATCTAGAGTTACCTAGAGCTTGGATGAAAGGTACCTTGGACTTCAGCTTTAGTGGTGTAAAAACTGCTTTGCTTCATATGGCCCAGAACAAGGGTATTTATCCACTTGATCAATGCCAATTTACAGATGATCAAGTACGCGTGTTAGTAAATCAAATGTCCCATGCGTTTCAGGAGGCCGTTGTTGACGTTATGGTTGAGAAAGTGGTGACTATGGCCGAGCAATACCACGCGAAGGGAATATTGATCGGTGGAGGAGTTGCGGCGAATAGTAGGCTACGCGTCAAAGTGGTGGATCGGTCGAATATTCCGGTCCTAATTCCTCCTCCAGTATTATGTACTGACAACGGAGCAATGATAGCGGCCTGTGCCTACTATCAATATCAGAGAGGTGAGCAGTACGGCTTCGAGCTCGACGTTAATCCTAGCCTCCCACTCGGATAGGTTTTTAGACTAAGGATGCGGGCGTATTTTGCGCGGATCGTGCTCCAGAAATTTTAGCACTTAGAACGTTGGCAAGTTCATATAAATCTGATTCAGACTTGGGACCACCGGCTGACGTAGTGATAGACCATGACCGTCCCCTAAGTGTGATAGAGGCATTCTTTTGCCTGTAGTAGTGTTGTGATATTAGCCAGAAGCAAACCAATATTGCTATAAGAAGTATTAGTGGTCCGGCATCTATATTTATTATTGGTACGGTAGGGCCATTCCATTTTCCAGTTATCCAATAAGCTAAACATAAGTATATGAATAGACCTGAAATGGTCATGAAAATAGCTTGATATAGGTTCCAGTAATTTTTCTTAACGTTTGTGACGATGATTTCGTCTACATCTTCTAATCTGACAACTTGGCCTGCGCGGTTTCCTCTATCGTCAGTAAATGATAATGCTCTCTCTGACGTTACTATCAAAAGCTCACCGTTACTAGTCGGTTCGGAAACAAGCCCTTGTTGTGAAGAGAAGGAGAGGATTATATCTTCGTCGTGTAAGATAGCAATCTTCCTTACCTTTTTCAGAAAACTATGGGGCTGGGGTTCTTCTATGTACAATCTAATCCTCCGGAAATATACTACCATATCTAATTCACGGTACCTTCGTATTCTGTGGAGGATTTGATGGAAGAATTAACCAATCAAGATATATTATCCTTGGCGAAGTCTGTAGATATGGACATTCCGGATGATGATTTGGATCAAGTTGCTATGAGTCTTAATGCCATACTTCAACTAATGTCTGATATTTACGTTGATGACGTGAATTTGATCGAGCCATTGCCAATACGGCATGTTATGGAGGATCACATTTATGATTAATTCAGACATACCATTCCTGTCCGCTACTGATCTTGGGCATTTAATAAAATCTAAGGAGTTGTCGCCTGTAGATGTCGTAACGGCTTATCTCGAACGGATTCAAGAATTGAATCCTAAGTTGAACGCATATATCACTGTTAGCGGTGAGTTGGCGTTAGAGCAGGCTAAGCAATCAGAAACAGACATTAGCAATGGAAATTACTTAGGCCCCTTACATGGAGTGCCGGTCGCGGTCAAAGACCAAATCCACAGTGCGGGAATACTGACTAGCGATGCATCTAAGATTCGTTCTGATTTCGTACCTCAGGAAAATGCTACGGTGTTGGAAAATCTGAATAAGTCAGGGGCTATCTTACTCGGGAAACTTAACATGAGCGAATTTGCTCTTGGAGATCCCATAAGTTCGGTTTATGGTCCAGCTAGAAACCCTTGGGACATAGAAAGGAATCCAGGGACTTCGAGTACAGGTTCGGGAGCTGCTACTTCAGGATTTTTGTGCGCTACCTCCTTGGGGGAGGATACTGGTGGGTCAATCCGGGGGCCTGCAGCTAATTGTGGTCTTGTTGGCCTACGTCCTACGTGGGGTAGAGTTAGCAGATATGGAGTAGATGGAGCCTGTTGGTCAATCGACACTATTGGTCCTATATCAAGGACGGTTTCGGATTGCGCTCTCACCATTGGATCAATAGCGGGATATGATCCAAAGGATCGATATACTAGCAACATTCCAGTTCCAGACTATGTGAATCTTCTAAGTGGCAATCTTCAGGGATTAAAGATCGGCTTAGTAACGGACTTTCTTGATAGTGATGAGTTAGGAGTAACAACGGCAACCAAAGAGGCGGTTGTAGCAGCGTCAGACCATTTTAGGACCCTTGGGGCTGAAGTAGTAGAAATATCTATGCCTATAGCAAAATATACTGGGGCTGTAGTACGTACCATTACTCATACAGATAGGGTAAGTTTGTTTCCTGACAGGATTAGAACAAGGGCGTCAGATCATCATCACAATACTAAAATTGCTTTCATGGCAGCAAATCTTATACCAGCGCAGGTATATTACAAAGCCCAGAAACTACGTGAGATGGTTAGGAATCAAGTTATGGAGACCTTTAAGTCAGTTGATATATTAATTCAGCCGACATCTTCAGGTCCTGCTGGAAAGATAAATCTAGAGCCCGGGGTAAGAAGTCTAGATCAGGCTAAGAAAGACCTATTAGAGGGAAGTTTCAGGGGCCTTTACAGTTTGTCCGGAGTTCCAGCCCTCTCTATATGTTGTGGATTTACAAATATCGATGGAAAGGAATTGCCGTTGGCACTTCAAATATCCGGTAGGCCGTTTGATGAAGCTACAGTTCTAAATACCGCTTACGCTTATGAACAAAGTAATCCTTGGAAAGATAAGCGACCGGATTTTTAAATTTTCGGTATTATCAGGGCAATAGCAAACTAGAATCGTATAAACAGTATAAGGAGAGTAGAATGACGTTACCAAACCCTGGTTCATGGCAAGGAATAATTGAAGAGGCAGCACCTCAATTATTT
>JAPNTN010000131.1:0-6764 GCA_027249445.1 Dehalococcoidia bacterium
AACATATAGTCCACGGTAGCTGACAGTTCAAATGCCCCTTTGTACCCATGTCGCTTCATAGAATCAATCCACTTTGGGTTCACTACTCTACTGCGAAATACTCTCCTTGCTTCATCTTGCAAGTCACGCACTTTTGATCTGTTTGGATCAGAGCTATCTCCAAAAAATTCTCTAGGGTTTTGTCCTGTTAACGCTCTTACGGTTGCGATCATGCCTCCGTGATATTGCATATAGTCATCGCTATCGAATATATCATGCTCGCGATTATCCTGATTTTTTGCTGCGATTACGATCTGGCTGAACCGGTGACGAAACTCATTGCGTGCCGTAACCCCGAAGTTCTTCTGGGTGTATGCGTAGCCTCCCCATGCTGTATATACTTCTGCTAAATCTTGTACAGTTTCCCAGTTGCGCTCATCCAAAACTTGCAGTATCCCTGCGCCGTAGGTTCCTGGTTTGCTTCCGAATATGCGGAACAAAGATGGTGTGTCGTCTGGACTGGGTAGCTCGGTGTGAGACTCTATATTTTGGTTGTTAGTGTCTTCTATGAGGTGTTTGCGAATATAATTTTCCTCAGGTGATTCGTTGGTTAACGAGGCGACCGTTTGTATGGCTTGGTCTATCGTGTAGATCAGATTCGGAAATGCGTCTCGAAAGAACCCACTGATTCTAACGGTAACATCAATTCTTGGTCTGCCAAGTTCCTCTAGAGGGATTACTTCGATTCCGGATACGCGTCGACTCTCCTGTTGCCAAACAGGGCGCACCCCCAGGAGATATAGTATTTGAGCTATGTCATCACCATGAGTACGCATTGCTGACGTTCCCCAGACAACTATGCCGACCATTTCTGGATATTGGTTCTCCTCATCCAAATATTTTGACAGTAGAGCATCTCCAAGGGCTTTCCCCACCTCCCAAGCGGCGGGCGATGGTAACGTCTTGGGATCAACAGAGTAAAAGTTCCGTCCTGTTGGAAGTACATTGGGCAAACCTCTGGTGGGCGATCCGCTAGGACCTGCGGGAACAAAGCGGCCGTCGAGTCCTCTCAACAAATTATCAATTTCGTCGGTTGTTTGCATCAAGGAAGGATATATAAAACCAGAAGCATAAGACAATGAATGAATTGTTTGAGGGTCTTTGTAGCCCACGATGCCTTCTGTTACCTGTTCTACAAGGTCACGGTTGAACGCCCCCGTCTGCAATTCTGATAGGGCTAATCTGCATAGCTCCTCTACTCCCTCTATTACATCTCCGACGCTTCTTACGGGAAGTTCTGGATGAAGATCGCTGATTATTGGAGGTACGGCGGTTGTGAGCGCTTGGCCAGGATCGTCGAGTAGATTTTCATAGTTGAGGCCGACAGCCTCTGCTATAGATCTGCGCAAACTTGGGACTTCCCCCATGTCAAGCCTGGTCAGGGCTGACATTAAACCCACTAGATGCTCATCACTCGGAGGTTCTCCGAGAATGTGTAGACCGTCCTTTATCTGGACGTCTTTTATTTCACACAAGTAACCATCGATGTTAAGCATAAATTCTCCAAAGTCATCGGGTTGTGCGTCAACGCCGAGGTCTCGGTGGAGTTCTGCCTTTTGGACAATTTCCCAGATTTGCGATTCCAGCATTGGCAGCTTAACTGGGTCTAGGGTTTGGCATTGGTAATGTTCGTCCATAAGTTGTTCGAGTTTCGCAATGTCCCCATAGCTGTCCGCTGTTGTCATTGGTGGAATTAGGTGATCTATGATAGTAGCGTGAGTTCTGCGTTTTGCCTGTGTACCTTCTCCAGGATTGTTAATTATGAAGGGATAAAACAGTGGCATATCTTGAAGAGCTACTTCAGGATAACATTCCTCTGATAATCCTATTCCTTTGCCTGGAAGCCACTCTAGGGTTCCATGTTTTCCGACGTGAACCATTGCGTCGGCTTGGAAAACATCTTTGATCCATCTGTAGTACCCAATGTAGTGGTGGGTTGGAGTGAGATCAGGACTGTGGTAGACCGATATCGGATGTTCACCGAAACCTCTTGGAGGTTGCAGTCCTACGAATACATTTCCTAGATCCAGGCCTGCGACTGCTAGCTGATTGCCAGTCCTGTACACTTGGCCTGGTGGGTCTCCCCAAGCCTCTTCTAATTGATTTTGTATTGCTGCTGGAAAAGAGTCAAACCACTTGGAGTAATCTGAATCTGAGATGTGTCCGGCTGCTAGGCGCAATTGCTCCTCAGTCAACGAGTCTGTGTCATTGCTACATCTTTCGATTAACCTATGTACGAGTTCGTCTCCATCTTTCGGTATGTCATGTACTACATAGCCTTTATCAGACAGAGCGTTGAGTATATTAACTACTGAAGCTGGTGTATCGAGTCCGACCGCGTTTCCTATTCTGGCGTCTTTGGTGGGATAATTACTCATGATAATAGCCAGACGCTTTTCTGGGTTCTGCTTTCTCCGGAGGTTTGCCCATTTTGTTGCTAGTTTGGCTACCGTCTCTACTCTATCGGGCTTTGTGACGTATCGTTGCAATCGACTAGTTTGCAGGGAAGTTTGTACATTAGAGGTAGTCTCCTCTTTGAATGAGAAGGGTACGGATATTATTCGTCCGTCAAATTCAGGAAGAGCAACATTCATAGCTGTATCTATGGGACCTAGACCTAGATCACTTTCGCGCCATTCTTGTTGAGAACTTGTACTCACTACACCTTGTATGACCGGGACATCCATACTTTCCAGAATATTGGTTGCCCAACCACTGGCTATAGTGGCCCCTTCATCACTAATATCACTCATCGCGAGTCCCATTGTGTTAATCACGCAATCTACTCGCGATATGCCGTATGGATCGATAAGGTATTTTTGTATTGTGTCACTATGTTCTGATTCGTCTTCGGGATTGTGCTTGAGGCTGAACGAGAACACGGGTAGAACGTTTGCTCCTTGGGACTCTAGGGCTCGTATCAGGTCATCGATAAATTGAAGGTTGCCGCTCATCCAGTGGGCTCTATAGAATAGTAGGCCAATGTTGGGTTGCCCGTTGTTCCAGTGAGACTTTATATGGGATTCTACGTCGAGTAGCGAGGGTGTGTCCGGGTGGTAAACGCCTTCCCAAGGCACCGGCTCAGGCGCTTCGTGACCATAGTTCCTATCTAGATAACTATCACTCAAAAATAGTATTAGATTACCAAAATTTTGGACTCCAGCTTGCATCAAATAGCTAAAGGTAGTCTCCAGTTCAGATACTGGCACTGAGCATGCGCTAATGAGGTCTTCGTCCCATTCCTGATGGCCAGGACAAGCTATTAGAGGTATGTTGTGCTCTCGGCAATAGCTGACTAACTCGCCAAAGGTTTCTCCCATTGCACTTTTGCCACCTAGTAATCGGAGTACTACCACACCAGCGTTCTCAAGAGCGGCTAAAACGTCGTTTTCGGGCTGATTATCAATGTTGGAGACAGGATTAAATACGCGGACATTAGGTAAATCTGGAATATCGAGAGTGGCCATGGCCCTCTCGATAGTTAGAATATCGGTATCAGCCGTAGTTACGATGACAATGTGCTTCTGTATAGATGTTCGGGAACTCACTTTTTAGTTCTGCCTTCCTATTTAGATTACGAGCTTACTGTGGGAGTCTAAATACTAGTATGGATAGATCGCTGAACTCTTCCGTCTTAACCGCGAGTTCTCCAAGCGTACCGTCCCAGGATTGTTCGTCATTGAAACTCAGGCGCTGGTACACTCGCACTATTCTTTCTCCCGGTATTCCTGACTTAATTAGGTTTTCTGCTATCAAAGCTGGCATCAGATCAAATGGACGTGGTAATAGTATGATATTACGCAAACCGTCTTTTAGATGGTGGACAAGCTCTTCCAGATCCGAGCCTGTGTCAGCTCGTTTGTGTAGGGTTATAAACAATGATTCTTCCATGAATATTCCCGTGCGAGCGGCCGCGAATTGAATGGAACTTATACCTGGTATTAGGGTTACGTTTCCAACTCTTCTGTAAACTCGTTCCAATAGTTCTCGGGCAGATACGTTTAAATCACCCCATGCGCAAACCACGCAGGTTTTCCCGTCTGCGACCTGGGACTTGGCGTAGTCTAGGACCTCCTCTTGGTTTCTATAGCTCATGGGACATAATTCACCACTTGTAACCCAGGTTTCCACTACATTCAGTACGGTTTGGAAACCGACGACTAGATCGGCTGACGCAATGGCCTTTTGTGCTTTAATAGTCAGCATATCTGGGTCTCCTGGCCCTACCCCCACGATAGTCATGTGCAGATCATTGGAAATCATATTCATATCTAAACCTTATTGTACTAATACTGCGATTTGATTGATGGTCACGTCAGTCACGCACCGGCTTTATAAGAAAACCCCTGGCTATAACCAGGGGTGCTTTGTATCTCCACTTAATTTGGCAGTTCAGGATTGTATAGCGCAATCTCGGAACACCTCAACACTAGGCAGGTTCCCTGGCTTGCGAAGTTCTATTCGCTAACAGTGGCGCGACCGCAGCGGAGTTTCACCGCATTTCCCATTTAACTGCACGGACCTAGTGTCTCTTCAATTGTTAAGGAAGTGATTGGTACTCTATCGGGGCGATGTTACCTTGTCAAGCTGAGTTGTTGCGACACAGAAACGAGGGAACTATTGTTGGATCCCTTGTTTCTGTGTTACCTTTTTTTACTATGATCGGCCTCCACCAATAGCGGGAAGGAAATGTACTTCGCTGGTGTCGGTGACCCTTTCTAGGACTCCTAGCTGGCTAGCTTCACCATCAACAATCACAGCTAATCCAGGCATGATATCTTCTTCTTCCTCATCATACAGAATCTCTTTTAACCCTGGGTATAGTTCGTCAAGGTTATTGATAAGTTGACGAACTGTAGATCCTGGGACGTGTACTATTTCCACACCACCGGTTAGATTTTGTATTTGAGGTGGTATCCACACTTCAGCCATGCATTTCTAACTCTCAGATAGGTTGAATCTCTGCCCTACTTATGTCTAGATTTTGCCGAGAGCCTCGAGTATGGTTCCTGGTTTCATCGGTAATTCGTTTATTCTAGTCCCTATGGCGTCATAGATTGCATTAGATATAGCAGCCATAGGCGGGCATATGCAAACCTCACCGACGCCTCTCACCCCGAATGGGTGGTTAGGGTTAGCAATTTCAACTATCACAGTATCTATCATTGGCAGATCTAAACTTACTGGCATACGATAATCTAGGAAGCTAGAATTGACCATATGACCATTATCATTTATGAAGTACTCTTCATTTAAGGCCCAGCCAATTCCTTGGACTACTCCCCCTTGGATTTGACCCTCCACATAGCTTGGATGAATCGCTTTACCCACGTCCTGAAAGGCCGTATATCTTACTATCTCCACTTTTCCTGTATCGACGTCTACTTCCACGTCAACAACGTGGGCCGCTAGAGCCGGGCCGGCTCCTGGGGGATTCACTCCGGCACTCCCGACTATGGGTCCACCGGTCGGAACCTGGATAGCTGCTATTTGTTTGAAGGTTAGTTTTAGTTCCGGGTCAGACTTGTGTTGGGCTATACCGTCCGTATATTCGACGTCGTCCGTGGACACATCCCACCTCTTGGCAGCTCGTTCGATGAGTTGCTGTTTGATGTGCTGTGCTGCGGTATACGCGGCGAATCCTGTCTTGAAGGTTACGCTACTCCCGCCGGTGTTAGAAGTGAAGCCAATGGAATCAGTATCAACCACCTGAGGATGTACGTCTTCAACGGGAATCCCCAACACTTCTGCTAGCTGCAGGGATACTGATGATCTAGTGCCGCCTATATCAGGAGACCCTTCTGCAAGGTTAACTGTTCCGTCGGGATTTACAGTCGCGACGGCGCTCGATGGACCTGTATTGTTACCCCAGAAGCCAGTGGCAACTCCGCGACCCCTGTGTTTCCCATCTTTGGGAGCAGAGTAATGGGGATGATTTTTAACGGCCTCTAGCGTTTCTATAAAACCTACCAGTGGCATAGTAGGACCAGTTACCCTGCGAGTCCCTTCTTTAGCACTGTTCAAGAGGCGGAAGTCTACCGGATCCATTCCAATCTTTTCGGCTAGCTCGTCTATTACAGTTTCTATACAAAACGCTGCTGCTGGGGAACCTGGTGCTCTGTAAGCGGAGGTTTTGGGTCGATTTACGACGACATCGTAACCTTCGATTCGACCATTCGGTATGTCGTATGCTGACATTATGCATTGCGCACCGCCAACGACTGGTGAACCAGGGAAAGCTCCGGCTTCAAATATCATTTTAGCGTCAGCGGCGGTTATTCGACCGTCCTTGGTTACACCCATTTTGACTGTTATGAATGTTCCCGAGGTAGGACCTGTGGCCTCAAACACTTCGGTTCTTGTCATAGTTACTTTAACAGGCGCGCCGGCTTTCCGGGCGAGTGCGGCGGCTATTGGTTCAGCGTACATTGTGAGCTTCGCGCCGAATCCTCCGCCAATTTCCATTGGTACCGCTTTGACGTGCGAAACTGGGACACCCATCAATCGTGCGGTGTAGTCACGAACAGTGAAATGACCTTGACTGCTAGACCATACGGTAAGTGTTCCGTCCTCATGCCATTGGGCTGTACCACTTTGAGGTTCAATGTAGCCTTGGTGAACTGCTACTGTTGACGTTTCTTTTTCTACTATGAAATCAGCCTCGGCGAACCCTTTATCTAAATCGCCTAGTTGAAATTCGAATTTATTGGCAAGGTTACTTCCCT
>JAPNTN010000132.1:0-17110 GCA_027249445.1 Dehalococcoidia bacterium
GTCATGAAGATATTAGAAGCACCGTCCGAGACCATTACGGAGCTCGAGCTCGCAAAGTCATTGAACTAACTGCTAATGGCCCCGGAGACGGTTCAGCTTGTTGTGGACCTCAAGATATGGAACGGGCCATGACCCTCTACTCTGAAGGGCAAATGTCTGGCCTGCCAACAGAAGCAATAGCCGCTTCCGCCGGGTGTGGCAATCCCACGGCACTTGCAGGTCTACAACCGGGAGAAAGGGTATTAGACTTGGGCTCCGGTGGCGGCATAGATTGCTTTATAGCTGCTGAAGCTGTTGGTGAATCCGGCTATGTCTTCGGGCTCGACATGACCCCTGACATGCTGGATCTAGCCCAAGCCAATAAAATCAGGCTCGGAATCCAAAACGTAGATTTTATAAAGGGAGAAATCGAACAGATACCACTGCCAGACTCCCACGTGAACGTAATAATTTCCAATTGCGTCATCTGCCTATCACCGGACAAAGACGCCGTATTTTCCGAGGCATTCCGTGTATTAAGCCCTGGTGGAAGGTTGCACGTGTCTGACATGTTGGCCCTGAGCCCCGATGGTCCCGCAGAGACCGACTCTGAAGCGTGGTCAGCCTGTGTAGCAGGGGCGGAATTCAAAGACATTTACCTTAAACGCCTCGAGTCTGCAGGATTTATCGATATCGAGACTACCGAGATTAATACCCGATATAACGACGAGAACTGCTGTGAATCACTTAATGTTGCCAGTGTGAAAGTGGTTGCCAAGAAACCCGCATAACGAGCTTCAGACTAACTTGAATTTCTAATCGAGGACAAACCTTTTAAACGACTCAGCATATTTCATTCCTACCCGTTCCCCGTTACGAGACCGCCATGCACGCATGTGCTCTTCAGCACTCTCAGGCGTTACCTGACTGGCGTGAGCCTTTAAAGCCGCTATAGAAACATCAATGTAGTCAGTTACATCGACGAACATGTCGGAGTGCTCCCGATCCATTATCCAGGCTTCCTTAACCTTATGGGGCTCGAGTCCTTCATCCAAAAGTTCCGGGAAAGTGAGCCTATCCCTAGCGGCCGGGAAAACAGCCGATAAAGCCGCCTCGCCAGAGGCTATATGGTCTGGATGTCCGACGTAACCGTTCCCAGTAAGACTCCGAGTTGGACCCATGCAAATAAGTACATCCGGTCGGTGCTTTCGTATCTGCCGGGTAATATCCCTTCTAACATCCAAGGTTGGTTCCAGCATGGCGTCTTCATAGCCAAGGAAGACCACTTCCTTAAGCCCCAGTATCTTGCCCGCTGCAATTTGTTCTTTCTCCCGTATTGCTACAAGTTCAGGACTTGTTAGTTCAGGGTCGTCAGTTCCTTTGCTGCCGTCAGTACACATTACATACACTACTTCCCAGCCTTGGGCGCACCATTTTGCAACCGTTCCAGAACATCCCCATTCAGCATCATCAGCGTGGGCCACTACTACCATACCCCGCTGGTATTCCGGTCTCTCTTCTGCCATTTACATACCCTCGAATACTAAAAACTAGGACTAAAATCATCCAAATATATTTTATTATATCGTCTTTCTGATATATTGGATCAATGGCTACACTATGGGCTCAAACAGTTACCTTTGACTCGATAGAAATTGGAGATCGACTTCCAGTGATTATTAAGTGGGAGACGGCCGAATCCATCGAGAGGTACAACGGAATTCTTTTAGCACAGGACCCGGATGCCCCTGATGATGCTGAAATAAGCGAGACATTAGATCCCAGGATGTTGGATGACTACGTCAAGGAAAGTTTGCTTAAGGGTTTTCCTCCATCATCGATAGAAAACCCGGCTTCACAGATAGATATCAAAATACTGGAAGAAATTGAAGCAGAAGACATTCTATCTATAGAAGGCATAGTTACAGGCAAATCTATTGACCACTCAATATCCATCGTAGATTGCTCAGTAGTGATTGAACGCCAAGATAAGACAGTAGTAGCGAACGCTTCAGCCAGGCTAGCCCTAGGCGCTTAACGTCGCTTCTTTTTTGATCTACGCCTACGTGAATTACCAGATCGTATCGCTCCAGATATCAGTGTAGGGCTATCTACCTCTTGGCCCTGTTCGCGTAGTTTGTTTTTATCGCCTAACCACAAGATCTGGGTTACGATGGTTAAAATAACACCCGGCCCAGCATATGCTATTACTGTTCCAAGGTCCGTCCCACCTAATTGGGCTTTCGTTATAAGTATGTACCCAGCACTAATAAGATAAGCCCACGCAAGAGAACCGGATAGTAATCCGTTATGCCAGGGTGACCTTAAAATCAGTATCGGCCACAGCGGCCATAGTACAATGGTTGGGTAAAGGAACCAGAACTGGTAATACCAGGGTCTAAGTTCATTTGGAGGAGTTGGATTCACATCTTTCATACCAGAATACTTTACACGAAATCTGTTGATAAGTAGACATCTGGTGTTGATAACTTTATTTAGTAGTCAACACATAACAGCATCTAAGTTGATAATAAGTTAGTTAGTGTTGATTAAATTGACTCACTAAAAAAATAAAATTCCGGATCGATCGCCTTGCTAAATTTACCAACGCATTGTATTAAGTTATCAACACTTATCAACATTTTATTAATGATAAAATAATTCAGGTAAACAATTCTCTAAGCATAGACAAGCGTCACTATCAACCTATAAACACTATTATTATTATTTATTACTTAAGAAAATTACTTATATGATAGATACAGTTAGATTAAATATAAAAGCCGGTAATGGAGGAGACGGATGCGTAAGTTTTCTCCATGAAAAATACAAGCCTAATGGTGGTCCGAACGGCGGAGATGGCGGAACTGGTGGTAATGCTTACCTTGTTGGCGATCCATCACTAAATACTCTCATACATCTAAAGTTCAACAGCACATTTTACGTGGAACGTGGGCAGCATGGTCGTGGAAAAGACCAGACTGGTTCAAATGGCGGGCATACGTTCATAAAAGTTCCCATTGGGACTGTTATTCACAAAATGGATGTAAACAATAATCTCGAGAAGGAATTTTTCGTAGATATAGTAGATGAAAATCCCGTACTCGTATGTGCCGGGGGTAAGGGTGGTTGGGGCAATAGCCGTTATGTCTCATCTACTAACCAGGAGCCACTTTTAGCTCAGCGTGGAGAAGATGGTCAATATGAAGTTCTTTTCCTTGAATTGAAATTGTTAGCTGATGTTGGCTTATTAGCTAAGCCCAACGCTGGTAAATCTACTCTTATATCTAGATGCTCAGCAGCCAAGCCTAAGATAGCTGATTACCCTTTCACTACTATGGAACCTGTACTCGGTGTGGTAAATGTTCATGATCAGGATTTTGTAATGATGGAAGTCCCCGGTTTAATAGAAGGTGCTCATGAGGGAATTGGTTTAGGCGACCAATTTTTGAGGCACGCGGAGCGGGCCCGACTTTATTTACATCTTTTGGATGGTATGTCAGAGGATCCGGTATCTGATTATCACATGATCAATGATGAGATACGCCAATTCAATCCGTATATGGCAGATAAACCACAGGTAATTGCAGTTACGAAGATGGATGTGACGGAAGTATCTGAGAAACGGGAAGAAATAGAATTCGTACTGGATGAAGAAATAACGAAGGCAACCGGTATAAAACCAACCATATTCTTTATATCATCTGTAAGTGGAGAAGGTATTGATCAGATGCTCGGAAGCATAATTAG
Source organism: Dehalococcoidia bacterium (assembly GCA_027249445.1). Taxonomy (GTDB): domain Bacteria; phylum Chloroflexota; class Dehalococcoidia; order Lucifugimonadales; family UBA3495; genus UBA3495. The sequence continues at coordinate 3,730 of JAPNTN010000132.1, forward strand.
TATGTTGAATGATCTACCTAAAGACCTACCCTTGCCTAGAATGGACAAGATAGATGAGGATGATGGTAACACTTATAAATTTAAGAGCAGGCCAATTGATACCTTCCATCTTGATGACGGCGTCTATGTAATAGACTCGGTACAGCTTGAACGATTATTAACCAGGGCTGATACCAGGGATTACCGGGTTTTATTGCAGCTATGGAGAGAGATGACCAAGATGGGTATAGCTCGGCAGCTTCAGGAAGCTGGTATAGAAGTAGGAGATACTATCCGCATCGGTAAAGCAGAGATGGAGTGGTTCTAGAAGTATCTTGAGTGATGCTGTAAAGAAAATAGGTATACTTGGCGGCACTTTTGACCCGGTTCATTTGGGGCATCTAATAATCGCCGAAGAAGTTAGATCCAGTGTAGGTCTAGATAAAGTAATATTCGTTCCTGCAGGCGTACCCTGGATGAGGGAAAATGAAGGCATATCATCGGGTAAACATCGCCTGAACATGGTTGATCTGGCAGTGAAGTCAAACCCATATTTCGAAAGTTCTTCATTGGAGATCGATAGAGAAGGTGTAACATACACCGCTGATACCCTGAAAACTTTAAGGGAAGAGTTAGATTCTTCCGTTGAACTAAGTTTCATTATGGGAATGGATGTACTGGAAAAGTTTCATCTATGGAAATCACCTGAGATAGTGGTGGATCTTTGTAATCTGGTTATAGTTAATAGACCTGGGAACCAGGCGGTTGATGTTAACGAGGTAGTAAAACAATTTCCTGAAGCGGGACCTAAACTCAGGATAATAAACGTTCCAAGAATGGAAATAAGCTCAAGCGGTATCCGAGAACGGGTTAAACAGGGAAAATCGTTAAAATATCTGTTATCTGAAGATGTTATTGAATATATCGATCAAAATAATCTGTATAAAGGGTGAGGTTGAAAGTGCGAGAAGACATTGAGCGACTCCTCGAGATAGCTATTGAGAAAGGAGCCCTAAAGTACGGAGATTTTACTTTATCATCCGGAAAACATAGCAGTTATTATTTTGATGGTAGGCTGCTGAGCCTGGATCCTGAGGGTGCATTCCTTATTGGAAAAGCGTTATATCCACTAGTAAATAGTTCTGGAGCAGAGGCTATTGGAGGCCCCACCTTAGCAGCTGACCCTGTTGTGACCGCTGTTTCAATAACCAGCCAAATGAATGGATCGGGAATCCCTGCTTTCATTGTTCGGAAAGAGGCCAAAGGGCATGGAATGACCAATTTGATTGAAGGACCTGTAAAGCCAGGCAGTAAAGTGTCAATTGTGGATGATACGTGCACGACTGGAGGATCGCTTCTTCATGCGATCAAGGCAGCAGAGAGTATTGGCTGCGAGGTAGTTCAGGTTCTGGCTATTTTAGACAGGCGCGAGGGTGGACAGGAAATATTAGCTGAGCAAGGATATAACTTTACAGCGCTTATGGCAGCAAATTCTGAAGGCGTAATAGAAGTAGTCCAGGATTAAGCTTCGCCCGGTCCGAACATATGTGAAATAGATATTATTTCAGCTGAACCTTCACTACCGTTAGAGATATCCAATCTAGATCCTACTTCAGCAAAAGCGTTTTTTATGTAACCGAGACCAATCGTCTCTCCGGCACCAGGAACAAAACCGAAAGATGTAATGTTTCCAACTTCTTGTCCATCTTTGGTTAAGACGCAATCATCTTCCACGTTGATATTGTCTGAAAACTTTACCTTGACCAGTCGTTTCTGAATCTTTTGGTAAGTATCTAATCGGGCTATCACTTCCTGGCCAATGTAACAGCCCTTATGGAAATTAATTGATCCAATTAGTCCAGCTTCAAGTGGGTTATACCGGTCTCCAAGCTCACGATCATAGGCCGGTAATGATTTTTCCACCCTCAAGGTATCGAAAGTGGAATTGTCTATTTCGCTAGTGCCGGATTTAGATAGTAGGGAAATAAAATATTCCTTAGATTCATTTGACGTTATTAGGTCAATATTGGGTAGATCGGCAAAAGGCCGGCAAATCAGGGTGAATGTGTGCTCATTTATGACACCCTGGGTGCAGTTGTAATCGGGGATCGATGAGACATCAATGCCGGTCAAATTGTTAACAATAGATGAGCTAGTAGGGCCCATGATGCTGATCATGGAAGTATTCTCTGTAAGGTCCTCTACAGTCAGGTCTTCCATAATCGTATATTTGTCTAACCATTCAATCACACTGTTTTGTTGGTCAGGACTAGTAAGAATAATAAAGTGGTCCCCGGTATTTATGACGTTTATAACGTCTAGTATTCGACCTCTATCTGTAGTGAGAATCGTGTGGGTCCCCTGTCCGGCATCAAGGTCTAGGACAAGATTTGTGGATAAACGGTTAATGAGGTCTAGTGCGTCTTCACCAGTTGCTTTTAGACGGCCAACTTTGGAATTGTCGTAGAAAACTGCGCTTGATAGAGCGGCATCGTATAAATTCTGGTCAGCTGATGTATCTGAACCCATATGATAGTCTCCAATTCCAAAAATAAAAGAAAAGGCGTCTCATTTGAGACGCCTTTAGTTTATCAGATGTTTGAGGTCTTTATACTGCGAATGAAGTCCCGCATCCACAGGCTTTCTTGGCGTTAGGATTTTCGAATACAAACCCTTTACCATTAAGCCCGTCAGAGAAATCCAACTCAGTACCGACTAGATAGATGTAGCTTTTCTTATCTACCATGACCTTGACGCCGTATTGTTCAACTATCTTGTCTGACTCTTTCTCTTGGTCAGTGATAGCTAGGTCATATGTTAGCCCTGAGCAGCCGCCACCTTTGACCGCTACCCTGAGACCTACATTATCTTTCATTCCTTCTTTTTCAGCGAAGTATTTTATTTTCTCTGCAGCTTTCTCGCTGATCTTTACGCCTAGTTCGACCCCATCCATGGTTATCGACATAACTTTCTCCTCAGGGGTATTTTTACTTTAATTAATGATTATTGTATGTTTTAGCCTTATGTAAGGTCAAGGACCCTGGGTTTACCATTTTTGTATGATAGGCAGTATCTCTTTCCCAAATAGGCCAATATTACTCATAGTTGCATCATGGGACATTCGTGATTCTTGCCCATAGAAAATAAGGTGCTCCATTCCGATTCTTCCGTGCAGGTATTCTAGCTTTTCTAGTACTACGTCTGGGGTACCAGCGACTATGTGATAGTTTTCCTTAAGCTCTTCATATGATTGTTGTGCTAGAGGTTTTTCGCCTTGTCTTCGTGCTGCAACGGCTTGTCCTGCCTGGGTTCGATATCCTACAGGTGCCATGTACTCTCTCGGACCTCTAGTTGTTGTGCCCATTCTCCAGAGGAAATGCTGTGCTTCTTCATCTGCTTTCTCTTGAGTCTCGGCGACATAGCAACATAGGAGATAGCCGAAATTATCTTTAGATGGTTGTAGTCCTGCGCCCATTGAAGCTTCTCGGTAATGGTTGAAAAGTTCTTCCGTAACATCTAGGTCTGTTAAGAAAGCTACATAGGTATACCCGTGCTCGCCGCACCATATTGCCGTTTCTGGGCTGGCGGAACCTGGGACCCATATTGGTGGATGAGGTTTTTGTATGGGCACTATCCAGGGGTTTACTACACGGAAATTGTAATGTTCACCTTCCCAACGAAATGGACCGGGTGTTGTCCAGGTTTTGATGACAAGGTCGTGGCATTCTTCAAACCTACCTCGGTTATCCATCGGATTTCCGTTTGTTGCAAGGGTTTCTACTCCTGTGCCACGAACGAAACCCGAGATCAGACGGCCACCCGAGATGACGTCTATCATAGCGAGTTCTTCAGCAAGCCGAACCGGGTTATCATGGATAGGTAAGATATTTCCAAGCATTAGGATCTTCGCTTGCTCTGTGATACGAGCTAATACAGCCCCTGATAAATTGGTAGCTGCATTCATGCATGACGGGGTATTGTGATGTTCATTGAGCATTATTCCGTCGTATCCCAGCTGGTCGGCGTAAATGCACTCGTCAAAGTATCTTTTGAATAGTCCGTTTGCGGTATTTGGATTGAAATAAGTGTTGGGGAATGTCAATCGTAACGAAGGGTATTTTTCTCCTTCTTCATCAGGGTATTCATGATATGGGAATTCACTGAAATAGTAGACTTTCATCTGAGATTACTGCTCCTGCTTTTTAGTCCTCAAGTGTAGTGATATCGCCTGGGTCTAGACCAAGTTCTCGCGCCTTTAACAATCTCCTCATTATCTTACCGGACCGGGTTTTTGGTAAGGTTGGCGTAAACTCTATTTCCGACGGCATTGCGATCGGACCTAGTTCCTGGCGGACGTGTTGTTGAAGGTCGTTGATCATCTTGTCGGAAGGGTCATTTCCGACTCGAAGGGTTACGAATCCTTTGATCGATTCGCCTTTCAGGGCATCGGGCTTGCCGATGACAGCTGCTTCTGCGACAGAGGGATGGGAGACCAAAGCACTTTCCACTTCGGCTGATCCTATACGGTGCCCAGCAACATTAAGCACATCGTCGGCTCTTCCTACTACCATGTAATAGCCATCTTCGTCCCTTAGGGCTACATCTCCTGAAACATATACACCCGGTATGGTATTCCAGTTCTCTGCATAACGGTCGGGGTCGCCGTAGACGGTTCTAAAGAAATGTGGAAATGGCCGCTTGATTACCAATATGCCGCCCTTGTTTGGCTCTTCAATTGGTTGGCCTTCCCGGTCTACAATATCGAGTTCTGCTCCAGGTAGAGGTTTTCCTACCCTACCTGGCCGAGCTGGCATGTTAGCAAGTGTTCCTAGACATGGGCCACCTGTCTCTGTTTGCCACCAGTTATCTACGAGGTAGCCCCATTCTCCCCCGCCGCAGATATTCTGGTATGCCCATCTTTGTGCTTCTGGGTTTAATGGTTCCCCGGCACAAGTTAGAAAGCGTAATGATTTTAGATTGTATTGTTTTGGATAATCGTCACCATGGCGCATGAGCATTCTTACCAAAGTCGGAGCCGTGAATATGACGTTCACCCCGTATTTCTCAATAATTTCATAGAATATGTCAGGCTTTGGAAAATCTGGTGCTCCTTCTCGAAATACTGTGGTAGCACCAGCTATAAGCGGGGCATATACGATATAGCTATGTCCTACCACCCATCCGATATCCGATGTACACCAGAAGACGTCTTCGTCTTTAACATCCCAAAATGTCTTGAAATGATAATAAGTTCCGACCATGTATCCGCCGTGGACGTGTAAAACACCCTTAGGTTTACCTGTCGTACCGCTGGTATAAAGGATGTATAAGGGATCTTCTGCCTCCATGACTTCTGCAGAACAATCAATATCCCCGGTTGCTAGAAGTTCATCGAAATCGATTTCTCGCGAAGCCGATAAGTCTCTGATATTTGGAGTGTCAGCAGGGTCTACTTTTGACAAGTCCTTTTCACGGTTCCAAATCACTACATGTTCCAGGCAGTCCAGGTCCTTTGCTGCTTCGTCAGCTATTCCCTTTAGGTCTACCTTGTTTCCCCTTCTGTATCCGACGTCTCCGGTTATAAGAAGTTTTGCCTGGGCGTCGAGTATACGATCTTTGAGTGATCCGACACTAAATCCGGCATACACGACACTGTGAACAGCCCCGATACGGGCACATGCGAGCATGGCAATGGCACCTTCAGGGCTTAACGGCATATATATGACCACCCGGTCGCCCTTCCCCACTCCAATAGAACGTAACCCGTTTGCAAACTTGTTAACTAATTGAGCTAGGCGACCATAAGTGAATATTCTTTCAGTCCCGTCCTCGCCTAGCCATATAAATGCAGCCTTATTCTTTATAGGAGAATTTAAGTGTCTATCTAGGCAGTTGTAAGTGATGTTGCATTGCGCACCAAGGAACCATTGGAAATTTGGATAGTCCCATTGGAAAACCTTGTCCCATGGCTTAAACCAGTCTAGCTCAGAAGCTACGGATTCCCAGAATCCCTCAGGGTCTTTTATAGAGTTCTGGTAAGTTTCGTCATAATTTTGTAGTGTAGCTTGCGCAGCGACATGGGGGGGAGGAGTGATCTCCCCTGTTTCTTGTAGTAGATGGTCGATTTGGCCTTGTTGCACCATATTGATACCCTCTCAGATGTTTATTGAAAGCTAATCTAATCAGGGATATTAACTACAGCTTCGATTTCTATAACTAGTTCAGGCCTTACTAGTCCAGCAACTATAACGGTAGAGCTTGCGGGAGGATCGGTAGGGAATGTTTCCCCCCTTACTTTACTGAACGCGGGATAGTCATTTATATCAGTTAAGAATGTTGTGACTTTTACAACATCGCTCATAGAAGCTCCCACAGACTGAACGATAGTGGATATTCTAGACACTATGTGTCTTGCTTGGGCTTCGCAATCACCGATCCCAATTATATTCCCGTCGTTATCTACAGAGACCTGACCCGATACGAATAGGAGATCTCCGACCCGAACTGCTGGGGAGAAAGCAGGATTAGGAGCTAATGAATCTGGGATAATCACGGTACGTTTAGGCATTGGTCCCTCCTGTGTGTGGTGATGTATATGACTTTACAACAAGCGTCAAGCCTAAGATCGGAAATCTATAGTTATTCGGGTGCTGATATAAGGGCGCAGCTTTGCTTAATTGTTAGATCCTGAACGAGCTCTGGTTACTGAGGTAACCCCACGAACCCCCTCAAGCTTTGAGAATAACTTTCCAAGCTGTCCGAGTCCGGTGGTGTGTAGGGTCAATTCCATCGTAACGGTTCCGTCGTCATTTTCTTCGGTCACTACAGAGGCAATATTAACTTTTTCTTCGGAGACTTTCACTGTCATATCTCTGAGTAGGCCGACCCTGTCGTACGCTTCCATACGGACCCTGACGGGGTACAAGTCTTTGATGGATCCCCAGGATACGTGAATAATTCGCTCTTGTTCATCTTCGTTTTTCAAGTTAGGGCAGTCATTTTTATGAACTGAAACACCCCGCGTACGTGTTATATATCCGAGGATTTCGTCTCCGGGTATGGGGTTGCAACATTCTGCCATTCGAGTGAGCAGATCGCCGACTCCCATCACGGATACACCGGTATTTGGGCTTGAAAAAGCTAGTTTAGATTTATTGGGGAACGGATCTTCTCGTTCTTGTTCTTGACGACTCTGAGCTAATCTGTACGCGACTTGGGCTTCCGTTATGACACCTGAACCTAGTGCAACCAAGAAGTCTTCCATACCGTCATATTTTACGAGAGTTAATACCTCGGTATCTGAAAGAGTCAGGTTCATCCGGCGAATTTCTCGACGGAGTATATCTTTCCCTCGAGATATGTTGCTGTCCCTAGCCTGTTGCTTGAACCATTGTCGGACTTTGCCTCGGCCGCTGGCTGAGTTAACGTAGCCAAGGCTCGGGTTTAGCCAGTCAGGGCTTGGCCCACGCTCGGTTTTGGTTGTCATTATCTCGACGGTGTCTCCGTTCTGGAGAACCGTGTCTAGTCCTACCAATCTACCATTTACTTTGCCACCAACGCAGCGGTGACCCAGTTGAGTGTGGATTTTATAAGCGAAATCTATAGGGGTTGACCCTGAAGAGAGTTCTACTATATCTCCCTTTGGGGTATAAACGAACACTTGGTCATGGAATATATCTTGTTTAACTGACTCGATGAATTCGTCAGTTCCTGTGGCGTCACGTTGCCATTCCAGAAGCTGGCGGAGCCAGGTCATTTTCTCCTCGAAAATGTTATCTTTAGCTTTCCCTTCTTTGTATCGCCAATGGGCAGCAACTCCGTACTCGGAGAATTGGTGCATCTCATCGGTTTTGATTTGAACCTCTAATGGCTTTCCATCCTCGCATATAACTGTTGTATGTAAGGCTTGATACATGTTCTCTTTCGGATTGGCGATATAATCATCGAATTGGCCAGGCATCGGGCTCCATAATTCGTGGACTATACCTAGGGCTTTGTAACAATCGCTCTTGTCGTTTACCAAAACGCGCAAGGCATAAAGATCATAGATATCGCTGATTTCTTTTCCTTGTGATTCGTATTTGTTAATCTTCTGGTGAATACTGTAAATGCCCTTTGGTCGGCCACTCACTTCCGCTTTTAACTCAAAAGAATCAAGATCGGTAATTAGTCTATTGCAAACCCGGTCAACATAAGCCTCTCGTTCCACTCGTCTTGTAGACAACATTTTTGATATGCTTCGATATTCGGTCTCGTTGAGATGCCTAAAGGCTAGATCATCTAAACGCCATTTTATTTCCCAAATTCCTAGGCGATGGGCTAACGGGGAGTAGATATCTAAGGTTTCTTGTGCGATGCGTTTTCTTTTTTCTACTGGGAGTGCATCTAATGTCTGCATGTTGTGGAGTCTGTCGGCCAGCTTGATCAACACTACCCTGATATCTTCTGCCATTGCTACCAGCATTTTGCGTAGGCTTTCGGCGTAAAGCAGGTCAGAGTCAGGCTGGTCTGATGTGGTATCACCCGGGAGGCGATAGTCCATTCTGGTAAGTTTGGTTACGCCGTCGACTAATTTGGCAACGGGTTCCCCAAAAGAGTCTTTAATTTCGTCGTACGTGATCTCACAGTCTTCGATCACGTCATGAAGCAGGGCAGCCATTATTGTATCGGCGTCTAGTTTTAGCTCTGCTAGGAAATTGGCTGCTTCAAGCGGGTGTGCTATATAGGGTTCCCCAGACATGCGCATCTGGCCACGATGGCATTCTTCTGCGAAATAATAAGCTTTTTGTATTAAATCAGCTTTATCATCAGGCAAGTAGCTATGTACTTGATCAAGCAATGACTGTGGTGCGGTGTCGGTTACCACCATATGCGTAATCCTGACATGGTATATATTAGAAGTGATGATAATCTCTACGGGTAAGAAAGTCTATATATCGGTGCGCTGGAATCGGCGAAATGTGCCAGCGAGATAAGCTAGAGAAAACATGGATTTGACACCTAGCCAACGATACCCGTAAAGTTCAAATAGAAGATAAGGGCTCTTACTAAGGAGGCACTATTTTGGCTAATGATTATGACGTATTGATAATTGGAGGAGGTCTTGCGGGGTTGACTGCGAGCATCTACTCCGCGCGCTACGGGATGACCACGGGAGTAATAGAGTTAATGATGGGAGGCGCGTCAATAATCAATTTGGAAAAGATTGAGAATTTCCCTGGATTTGTTGAAGGTATCTCTGGAGCGGAACTTGGACCAGCGGCGCAGGAACAAGCAATGAATGTTGGCGTGGATTTTATAATGGCCGAGGCTAGCGGTATTAAAACCGATGGGGATTATAAGGTGGTCAGCACCGACTCTGGAGACTATAGGGCGAAAGCGGTAATCGTTGCTGCAGGATCTCAGCTTAAACACCTGGGAATCCCCGGTGAAGAAGAGTTTAATGGTAGAGGGGTTTCCCACTGCGCCACTTGTGACGGACCTATGTTTATGGGAGAAACTGTGGGGGTTGTTGGAGGTGGAGATTCTGCCGCAGATGAGGCTCTCACTCTTACTGAATACGCAGAAAAGGTGATGGTGTTTCATCGAAGGGATGAGCTAAGAGCCCAGAAAATCCTCCAGGACAGGTTGCTTAGGAATCCGAAAATTGAGATGGTCTGGAACGCTGAATTACAAGAGATAATCGGTGAAGACACAGTTAGCGGCGTGAAAATAAAGAATGTTGTGACTAACCATGAAGAAACCATAGGTCTTACGGGACTATTTGTTTATGTGGGGTTAGAACCGAATTCAGGCATAGCTGCTGAGGTGTCCAAGACGGATAATGCTGGACATATAGATGTAAATCTATCTATGGAAACGGCTACTCAGGGAGTATATGCCGTCGGAGATATCAGGCAAAGTTCTGTGAGACAATTGGTTGCGTCAGCTGGCGACGGCGCTACAGCTGCAGTGGGGGCATTTAATTATATCCGCAGTAAAACTTGGTAATTATGGGTCTATTTTAGCCCTAAATCGCATTGTTACAGGCTTTTTGATATACTCTCCGGTGGTCCTGCCGTAATGGGCGGGGCAGATATTCGTGCGCATTTACATAATCAGGGGGAGCCATGCCGGCTTATGCCGTAATAGGCGGACAGTGGGGAGACGAAGGTAAAGGGAAAATCATTGACTACCTTGCAGGGAAAGTTAAGGCAGTAGTGAGGTATGCAGGCGGAAATAACGCCGGGCATACTGTTATAAATGAGAAAGGAACCTTCCAACTCCATTTGATACCATCAGGAATTTGTTGGCCCGGTGTCTACGGTATAGTAGGGAACGGGGTCGTCGCAAATCCAGATGTTATGTTAGATGAATTGACTCAACTTGAGTCTCGGGGCATAGATGTGAGCAATGTCTATGTTAGTGAACGAGCTCATGTCATTATGCCTTATCACATCGTCCAGGACGCCCTTGAGGAAAAGGCTCGAGGTTCTTCTGCGATAGGCACAACAGGACAAGGTGTAGGTCCAGCTTATGTAGATAAGGTTAGTAGAGGAGGAGTCCGTTTCGGTGATTTATTGGAATTGGAGCCTCTTAGTGAAAAGCTGAAATCCACAATCCAATTTAAAAATAGGGTTTTTACTCAGGTATATGAAGGAGACGAAGTTTCCTTTGATGATGTGGTAAAACGATGCAGGGAATGGGCGGAATGGATTCGCCCTCACGTCAGATCGACCGATCAATTGATACACGACTTACTCGATGACGGGAACGATGTCTTGCTAGAGGGTGCACAAGGGACAATGCTTGATATCGATCATGGTTCATATCCTTATGTTACGTCGTCATCTCCTACGATTGGCGGAGCCTGTACAGGTCTCGGGATAAGTCCGCAGTCCATTGCTGGAGTGCTGGGTGTATTTAAAGCGTATTCCACGAGGGTTGGTAGTGGTCCTATGCCTACAGAGCTTCATGGTGATGCTGCTGAAAATCTTCGTGAAATAGCCCATGAGTATGGAACTACGACGGGTAGAGCGCGAAGAGTCGGTTGGTTTGACGCAGTAGCAGGTCGTTATAGCAGGATTGTAAACGGGATGACAGGCATTGTTTTAACAAGACTGGATATCCTAGATGGATTCGATACAATTAAGATCTGTAACGGGTACCGCGCTGATGGGCATGAGTTAGATAGATTTCCGTCTAATACGGATCTTCTTGCTCAATGCGAGCCTGTTTATGAAGACTTTCCCGGATGGGATACCCCTACTTCTGGAGCAACCACATGGGAAGCGTTGCCGGAGAACGCGCAGAATTATGTTAGACGGATCCAAGATCTTGTTGGCTGTCCAGTACAGATTATTTCTACGGGTCCAAACAGAGAAGAGACGATTTTACTCGATCCAATAATTGCGTGAGAATCTCCCGGAGGAGTACGAAAGTAATGCAGCAACAACTAAAATTCGGTATTTATCTGAATGCTAGCGAAGGAAAAGTCGTACGCATCAATTCGCCCTATTGGATACCTGAGGAGCCAGATTGGGTTTTCTTAACCGAAGAGGTCAATTCTACCCTGTTGAATATACGGTCTGTCGCATCAGATAAAGGACTTTCATCCGATGCGGACAATATAACATGGGGCAGAATCCCGTTAAAAGATTAACGCTCAGTGACCTTGGAGCCAAGATTGCGTGTGGGAGAGTGACATGGCGGAAAGTGCATATGACTCACGCATAAGGAAACGGATAGAGGCTAAAGAACAGCAACTTTCTCCTTTCGCCAGTAAATCATCGAACTCAAAAGGTCGCGTTGTGTCGGAACCGCCTCCACAAATAAGAGGTGAGTACCAAAGAGATAGAGATAGAATTATCCATACTAACGCGTTCCGGCGGCTAAAGCATAAGACTCAAGTTTTTATAGCACCTACAGGCGATCATTATGTGACGCGACTTACCCATACGTTGGAAGTAGCCCAGATAGGGCGAACCATTGCTCGTGCTTTGAATCTAAATGAGGACTTAATCGAGGCGATAGCTTTAGGACATGACTTGGGGCACACCCCTTTCGGGCATGTTGGCGAAGAGATGCTAGAGAAATTATCAAAAACTGGGTTTGTACATAGTGCTCAGAGTCTAAGAATAGTTGAGATGCTAGCTAAAAACGGAGAGGGACTGAACCTGACGTGGGAAGTGCGGGAAGGTGTTTTGAATCATTCGAAACCAAGAGGGGATTTTCTTAGACCTGGTAGGGAAGAGGATATAACACTAGAAGCGCAAATTTGCAGAGCTTCGGATGCTATAGCGTATCTCAATCATGATATTGGCGACGCTATTAGAGCAGGAATACTATCCGTAGATGACTTGCCTGAGGAGGTAAATACGAGATTTGGGAAGTCCCATGCGTCTCGAATAAACTCCTTGGTGTGCGATATTGTGGACGCTTCTTGGGGCGCAACAGGGGAAGACAGCGGGCAGGTTGATGCCGAGATAGTCATGAGCGATGACGGTAGGAGATTAATGAACCTCCTTAGAGAATTTATGTTTGATAATGTTTACATGCCGATTAATGGAAACGCAGAATCAACTCTTGCACGGGAAATTATGGAAATGCTTCACGGACATCTGACAGAGAATCCTGACCAGATTCCAGATATTTATTTCCTACATGAAGAATCAGTTGGACAAGCCGTCATTGATTACTTGTCTGGAATGACCGATTACTATGCTATTAGTTTGGCTGAAAGTATAAAACCGGGTATCTCAAAAGGATTAAGCTTTAGGATTGTTCCAGACTAATGGGAGAGTATATTTTGGAGTGTTTAGCTTAGATATGTTCAAAGATGTAACCCTGCGGTTAATCTTAGGAGGTTCCCTAGATCAAGCTAGGCGGAGAACGAAAGTAGCATGGATTATAGGATATCTTTGGACCTTATTGAGCTTCGTTAGTGTTACTTCTTGGATATTCTTGCCAGTTGCAGATGATACTGTTGGGCAGCGACTGAGCTTGAATCTGTATGTAGGTCTGGTCTGTGAAGTTGGGGTAGTAGCCTTTTTATCATATGGTGTTATGCGAAGAAAGCCTAAAATGGCGACGGCTCTATTCTTCTATTTTTGGGTTAGCAGGCTGTTCTGGTTATCTACTGGATTGATTAGCCTCGACGGCATTCCGAACATTGTGCGATTTATCGCTTTACACCTCGTTCCGGTGTATCTATTTTATCAGGGCATGAGAGGAGCCTGGACACATCACTGGCTGACAAACCGTTACGATGATTGGCAGGCTAATTCTGAAAGGCCGGCATGACTGTTTCAGCGAATTTCGTTAGCTGATCTTTGAACACCTGTTTTGGCATTCCCATTGTTGACCCGAGGTTTATCCGGTCTAGGCCAGGATATTTTTCCTCGACTTTTTTCAGATGCTCGAC
>JAPNTN010000133.1:0-4893 GCA_027249445.1 Dehalococcoidia bacterium
CACCTCTTCAGGTGGTAAATTTTCAGTTTGTCCTATAGAAATCAGGGTATTATCTGGAATATCCAAATAACCCATTTCTTGGGCCATCTTGACGTTATCTACCATGCTGCGTCCTACGATAGAAACCTTACGCCCATACTTAACCGCTATATTTATCACTAGTTGTATTCTTGTTATTAGAGAAGCAAAGGTTGCTATCATTACTCTACCCTGTGCCTCACGCACAGCTTTGTCCAGCTCGTCTAGCAATATACTCTCAGAAGGAGTAAAACCAGATACTTCGGCATAAGTAGAATCTGAACATAGGAGCAAAATACCTTCAGATCCTCTCTTTGCTAGCGCGGCGATATCTATGGGCAACCCATCCAGAGGGGTATGGTCAATTTTGAAATCCCCAGTGTGTATCACACTACCAATAGGAGTATCAATAATGATTCCCATGGCATCAGGAATGCTATGACAGACTCTAAACCAACTGGCCGAAAAGTTGTCCCCAAATTCATACACTGTTCCTGGGTCAACTGCTTGTAACACCGCATTTTTACAGTTGGATCGTTCTTTGATCTTGACGGAAATCAAGCCGTGAGCAAGTTTAGGAGCATAAACAGGCACATCTAAAGATGGCAACACAAACGGCAATGCGCCGATATGGTCCTCATGCCCATGGGTGATTAATATCCCTCTGATTCTATCTGACCGCTCGATGAGGTAGCTTATATCTGGGATTATTAGGTCTATACCAGGCAAATCATCTGAAGCAAATTGGACTCCGCAGTCTATGACAACTATATCGTCGCCGTATTCCAAGGCCATCATATTTTTACCGATTTCGCCTAAGCCACCTAGAGGTATTACCCGCAAACTTGGTTCCACTATTAACTTTCCTTAAAAAAGAGTCATCTGTGTAGGAGGTTCATCCATATTAGTACTAGCATGCTCAGACGGAGGTTCTGTCAACTTAGACCTGCGAAGATTATTTAGAATATCTGGAAGAGCTTGAAAATCTTGATATATAGTTTCCTTCAATTCACGACGATAAAGAGCCGCTGCAGGATGCAACATAGGGTAGATCGGCCGTCCTTCATAATACCTAATAGATCCTCTAACTTTCGATATGCCCTCTCCGGGGAAGAATTTGCCCAATGAAAACCTTCCTAACGTGACTACCACTAACGGATTAATTACCTCAATTTGACGATCCAAATACTTACTGCACGCTAGAATTTCATCCGGTTGCGGATCTCGGTTGCTGGGGGGACGACATTTCACCATATTTGCTATAAATACTGATCCCCTACTTAAGCCAATGGCTTTGAGCATTTCGTCCAAAAGATTGCCAGCCGCTCCGACAAACGGGCGACCTTGCTTATCTTCATGCTGACCTGGGCCTTCACCAATAAACATTATCTCCGCGTTAGAATCACCCTCACCAGGAACCACGTTGATCCGGCTTGCATGCAGATCACAGTCCGTGCACCGGCCAATCAAAGCAGCTATTTGCTGTAAGTTTTCCATAATTAATGATGGAATTATACCTAAACACAAGAATATACCTGTAAATTGATGCTCGGCGGCTAATAGGACCTGACGCTAAGTATCTCAGTAAAACAATAACGATACCAAAATACACGTGTTTTCAAAAACTACAACTAATCTTCAACGCCTTGCTGTTTCAGATAATCTACTGCATCTTGCAACGTCGCTATACTACCTGCATCTTCATCTGATATCTCTATCGGCTGATCATCGGTAGAAAACTCCTCTTCAAAAGCCATTATCATTTCTACCAAATCCAGCGAGTCGGCGTTAAGATCCTCAACGAAGGATGAACTTTCTTCCACATCCCCAGAGTCGACTCCCAATTTATCTACAACTATATTTTTTACTCTTTCATAAACAGTGGCCACTATTTATCCCCCTTCACACGACATCTAAGCAATTATATCAACTTGTTGGCCGATATCTGAAACGACTGATCCTAACACACCATTCACAAAACGCGCGGAAGTGTCGCTGCCGAAAGCTTTGGCCAACTCTACAGCCTCATTAACAACTGATTTAAGAGGAGCCTTCTTCTGAAAGAGCACCTCGTACAGGGCAATTCTGAGTATATTCCTATCAACAACGGACAGTTGGGCGGTAGGCCATGCAGGAGCGTATTCATGTATCTGCTGGTCTAAAGCAATCGACTCGCACCTGACACCTTCTACGAGTTCTCTAGCGAAGTATACTGAATCGACATAGTAATCATCCTCATCTGCTAACCATTCTAGGGTATCCTGGCTTTGGTCGCACATATCTTGAGCAAACAGAGCCTGTAAAGCCAAAATTCTACCTGTATGGCGAGCGTCGATAGACATTATTAATTTGACTCTCTAACCTTTTTTATAGAATCTGTATCTGACAACGTTATAGCTTCTACACCTTTGTCGATACGTTTTATAAGGCTACTCAGTACCCTCGCAGGTCCAAATTCAACAAAACGTGAAACACCGGACTCTACCATATACCTGACTGAATTCCTCCATTGCACACAATGGCACAAACCATCTGACAATTCCTTTTTTACCTCTTCTACAGTCGTTATAGGCGTACCACTGTAATTACCTATTATTGGAATCTCAGGGGTTTTAAACTCAAGTCTACGCACAGCATCTTCGAGCCCGCGAGACGCGCCTGACATTAGAGAAGAGTGAAAGGCTCCACTCACTTGCAACGATATGGCCTTTCTAGCACCTCTAGCTAAGGCTAAATCCATAGCTTGTGCCACGGCCAACTTGTCGCCACTAATAACCATTTGATCATCTGAGTTGATATTAGCGAGCTCTACGCCTGTTTCGGAACAGACGTGTTCTAAAGATTCTTCATCCAATCCCAGAACTGCTGACATAGCACCTGGGTGATCAACAGACGCTTTCTGCATGAGCCGGCCACGTTCCTGAACTAATCGCAAGCCGTCCGCGAAGCTAAGCACCCCAGAGACAACCAGAGCGGTATATTCACCGAGACTATGCCCTGCGACTGCCAGAACATTATGCCTATCTCGACCCAATATCTCCTCCCACGCTTTCCAGCATGCAATACTGACCACCATAATAGCCGGCTGTGAGTTTAAGGTCTGCTTAAGGTCATCCTCTGGCCCATCAAACATAAGTCTGGACAACGACTGTCCTAAAATATCATCGGCTTCCTCGAACACTTCTCTGGCTGAAGCTGAATGGAGGTATAACTCGCTGCCCATGCCTACAGACTGAGACCCTTGTCCCGGAAATACATATGAATATTTCATATCGTTGTGTGTAATATTCATCACTTAATCAGTAGCTCGCTTTAGGTACGAGGCATTCTAGCAAATAAGCCCCTACTTTGTAATAGTATTTCCATACAACTTTCCCCCTAACACCCATAACAAATCACAAATAGCCCTATTTAAACGCCCTTCCCGACAGACTGATTAGCTAGAAACTGTAGTAACCTGCCTGCCTTTATAAAACCCACAAGCTGGACAAGCAGTATGCGGCAGTTTTGCTTTCCGACACCTTGCACAATAGGAAGGATTTACAGGACTTAGTGTTCGCCCTATTATGCGTCGTCCACGCCGTGCTCTTGTTAATTTCTTCTTGGGTAGCGCTCCCATATATACCTCTTTTACACCTAATCTAATCTTGGGCTATATTTAACAGATTAGCCCATCTTGGATCTATATTATCTTGGGCACAGACACAGTTCACTTTGTTAAGATTTCCCCCACAGGCGTGACATAACCCCATACAATTAGTTTCGCACAACGGTTTCATCGGCAGGCCAGCTATAGTATATTGCCGAATGATTTCGGAAAGATCTAATATATTATCGTCACCAATCGCAGTTTCAGCAAATTCATCATATTCGTCTACGTCTGATTTACTGAAAAACTCTTCCTCGATATCTAGTTCTAAACATACCGAGTATATGTTCAGGCACCTACCACAACTAACAGGGGTATCCACCGATACATTTATTGTCCCCCAGATACCGTGGTGAGTCCTCAGCAGGGTCGTCGATCCACCTGATCTCAGTTCAATCTCAGAGCTTAATACAGAATCTTCAACGTTCAATGTGTACTGCCGTATTGAGCCCACAGGATCTTTTAGTAATTGAGAGACATTAAACATCATCAGATATCTGTTTTAGACCACTTATTTGCGTATTCCCGCTCTATAAGAAACGGTTGTCTAATTGTACGAACGCAGTAAATTATACGAGTCTTCACTGGTGGAATGTCAATAGTAACCGGCATTATCAAAGTCGACAATAGATTAATGAACGTCGTTTAATGCCGACTTGATGTAATCAACAATTTCAAAGGTAGCCGTGCCTGGGCCAAATATTGCAGTCACACCTATCCCCCTTAGATATTCTCGATCATCTTCGGGGATAATGCCCCCAAGTATAACTAGAACATCCCCCATATCTTGTTCCTCAAGCATCTCCATAATCCGTGGAATAATTTCCAGATGTGCTCCAGATAGTATACTCAGCCCTAATACATGAACATCTTCTTGAATAGCCGCATGGACAATCATTTCAGCTGTCTGCCGTATACCCGTGTATACTACCTCCATCCCGGAATCCCTGAGAGCTCTTGCGATAACCTTAGCACCACGATCATGTCCGTCCAGACCAGGCTTCGCTACCAAGACTTTTATGGGCAAACTATCCTGTACCATATTTATACCTTAGCTATATAGCGTTCCTTTCATACCAAACCTATTGTACCTTATAGCCCACGATTATACGGTAATCACATGTAACTTTTTGATTCAGTTTTATATTCCTTCTCTTGCACTCCCTCGTACTAATCGGTATCATTATTTACGCACAATTACGATGTTGTCCCAGTAGCTCAGCTGG
>JAPNTN010000134.1:0-3647 GCA_027249445.1 Dehalococcoidia bacterium
TCAGCACTTGTTAAAGCGTGGGGGTCTACTAGAGGCATTTCGTCGTCACTGCCACCTAAATCACTCGAGATTATTGGGGTTACCTTAACTCCACGTGAAAACTATCACAATGGAATTTTGGTGTCAAGCGCCATAGGGCGCATTTTTCCCCTTCTTTACTATTCTAACTTGTAACCACGCTTATTTCTAGTTTGCGACTGAGATAAAGAAGCGTATATAATTGCGCACAATACGAGAGCTACCGTACAGGTATACATACATAGCTTTCAATCAATATCCATTGAGGAAGCGATGACGCAACCCAGATCTGGGGCCAAAAACCGCTCAGCAAGAAGTTCCCGTTCCAGCAAAACATCAGATACTGGCCTACCCCAAGGAATTACTGCTGACGATCTAATCGATTACTACAAAAGAATGGTATTGGTTAGAACCATAGATGAACGTATATGGATGATGAATCGTCAAGGCAAAGTACCAATCGCCGCTTCGTCTCAAGGCCATGAAGCAACACAGTTAGGCAGTTTACTGGCTGCCGAGAAAGATGGTGATTGCTTCCTGTTCACCTACTACAGAGACCTTGCTGTCAAAATGGCCGCAGGATTAACACCAAGCCAGGTAATGAAATCATTCATGGGCAAAGAAGGTGATCCGTACAGTAATGGGCGGCAATTTCCACTTCAAGGGGCTGATTTAGATCATAAAATAATTCAGTTATCCAACGTCGTCGCAGCAGGGCTTACACAAGCCGTGGGCTACGCGTTGGCTTCGAGAATGCAGGGAGATGATACCGTTTCAATAGTTTATTTCGGTGACGGGGCCTCTAGTCAAGGGGAAACACATGAGGCGATGAACTTTGCTGGAGTCCACAAACTACCGGTAATTTTCTTGTGTGAAAACAATCATTATGCGATCTCTGTACCGCAAAAATCGCAAATGGCCATCACTGATATAGCTAACCGGGCTGAAGGGTACGGTCTGGCCGGAGTTGTAGTAGATGGAATGGACATCATTCAAGTCTATGAAGCAACCAGAGAGGCTATATCTCATGCACGTAGCCAAGGCCCAGTACTACTAGAGATGAAACTTGAACGTTTCATGCCTCACACAACGGATGACGACGATAAACGGTACCGGCCAGCTGAAGAAGTCGACAACATAAGACAACGAGACCCCGTTATCACAATGGGGCAATACATGACTGAACAAGGATTCCTTAATCAGGAACAAATTGATGAAATTTCCAAAGAAGCAACGGCGGCTATCAACCAAGCTACGGACGAAGGTGAAGAAGCACCTCTTCCCGATCCTTCAACAATGTTCGATCATTTATTCAAAGATTAAGGCAATAACGCCCTTCAGGGTAGAGAGTAAATTATTATGGCAGTTATATCGGTAATAGAGGCAGTTCGATCCGCTATGCAAGAGGAAATGCGTCGAGACAGTAGTGTATTCGTACTGGGGGAAGATGTAGGAAAACGCGGCGGAGTATTCTTATCTACACAGGGATTCCTTGATGAATTCGGAGAATCTAGAGTAATAGATACGCCATTAGCCGAAGCATCTATAATGGGTATAGCCCTAGGGGCAGCCTTTAAAGGCATGCGTCCTATACCAGAAGTTCAATTTTCTGATTTCGTATGGCCTAGTATAAACCAACTGGTAGGTGAAGCAGCACGGGCTCGGTACGGTAGTAATGGACAACTGACAGTGCCTATGGTAGTTAGAATCCCCTACGGCGGAGGAATTCGAGGCGGGTTATACCATTCGCAAAATGTTGAGTCGTTCTTTTTTCACGTACCCGGATTAAAAGTAGTAAGTCCAGGAACGCCATACGATGCCAAAGGATTACTTAAGTCCGCTATACGAGATGATAATCTAATAATATTTCTGGAACACAAAAAGAGCTACCGATTAGTTAGAGGGGAAGTACCTGAAGAAGAATATACCATTCCTATCGGCCCAGCAGATGTTAAACGTCAAGGAAGTAATATAACTGTCGTTAGTTATGGATTAATGCTACATCACTGCCTTGAAGCTGCTGAATTACTCTCTCAAGAAGACGTAGACGTTGAAGTCGTTGACCTGAGAACCTTAAGGCCTTTAGATACAGAGACAATAATAAATTCTGTCAAAAAAACCGGGAAAATTCTAATAGTGCATGAGGATAATTTAACTGGCGGAGTAGGCGCGGAGATAGCAGCTATAGTCGCAGATCAAGCCTTTGAATATCTCGATGGCCCCATTAGCAGATTATGCGGGCCAGATATTCCTACAATGCCATTCGCACAAAGCTTAGAAGAAGCGTACCTTCCAAACACTGACAAAGTGGCATCCGCGTTACGAGAACTTACCCAATACTAAATTAAACACAGGTGATAATCCATGGCCCTAATAATTGAGCTCCCGCATGTAGGAGAGTCCGTAGTCGAGGGGACGATTGGAAAATGGCTTAAAAAGCCTGGTGATCAGATCGAACGATACGACCCGCTTGTTGAAATTGTTACAGATAAAGTAACAATGGAAATGCCTTCCCCTGTTTCTGGAGTGCTTTCACGAATAATAGCAGAAGAGGGGCAAACAATCCCTATGGGCGCCCCGATAGCGGAATTTGAGACAGATGAGTCTCCGTCACCCTCTGAAACGAAACTGTCGCCAGAACCAGAATCTGCAGCGCCATCGGTCGGTACGACTGGATATCTGGTTAAAAACCTCGCCCCAGTGGGGCCGACTGGAGGGGGTCCGGACGGCGAGCCCACTATATCCGATACACCTACACCAGCACCTGCAAGGACTGATTCTCCTGTAACACGAAACCAAAGACAGTCTAGTAACACCCAAAGACTATCCCCAGCAGTGCGTCGATTAGCTCAAGAGAACAATATCGATGTAAACACGATCCAAGGAACCGGTGTAGGCGGGCGCATTACTCGTGATGACGTTATGGCTAGCATATCTGTACCGGAAGCTACTAGTGCCGTTAACCCATCTAGTTTGGTAAATAATGAAGACACTATCCTGAAAATAACTCCGATCAGAAAAATGATAGCCGAAGCTATGGTGAGAAGCGTCAGTCAGATTCCTCATGCATGGAGTACTATAGAAACTGATGTGTCGAGCCTTGTAGGCGTCAGATCAGCCCACCGCCAAAACTTTATAGAAAAAGAAGCAGTAGAACTTACCTACCTGCCCTTCATAATAAAAATGGTTGTCGAATCCCTACGTGAAAATCCTACTTTAAACGCAACATGGGGCGGCGATACCATAATTTTAAAGAACCGCCTTAATATTGGCGTAGCAATGGCAGGCCCTGAAGGATTGATCGTGCCGGTCATAAAAGATGCCGACAAGCTCAGTATAGTAGGATTAGCACACGCACTAAGCGATCTGACATTTAAAGTCAAGAACAGGAAACTCAACGTGGAAGATGTCCAGGACGGAACATTTACTGTTAACAATACCGGAGTGCTCGGCTCAATCAGCTCACAACCAATAATTAACTATCCACAAGCAGCAATACTGACCACCGAAGCTATCCAGAAAAAACCGATCGTGGTAGGAGATGGCATTGCTATACGTTCCATAATGAACCTATGCATGTCATTCGACCATAGGATCAACGACGGAGCCGAGTCAAGCTCATTCCTGCA
>JAPNTN010000135.1:0-7075 GCA_027249445.1 Dehalococcoidia bacterium
GATGATTTTGTAGAGGGCTGGAAGAGATTTGTATACCCACTACACTATCAATTCGGTTTCACCATACCAAAGTCCTGGGTTATCAGAGAAAGAAACGAATTCGTATGGATAGTGTCCTATGATGGCCCAGAAGATTGGGACGAGAAACAAAAGGCTTACTACGGGTCGCCGGAACGGGCTGCTGTAGATCCAAAGCTTGACCCTGCCCAATACATTGCCAAGACTGAAAGATGGTTGATCGACCCCGTCTTACCAGAAGACTAGATACTAATCATCTTTCATCAAACCATCTATAAAATAGAGTTCCAGCCTGTCTTGCTCTATAATCCAACCTAACGAGGACTTGTAACGCCCTAATCGTACTACTCCGTTACAAGGCTAGAAGAGGGACCAAACTTGTTAGACGATTCACATAGTCTGATTAAAACATAATATGGAATCCAGAGATAATAACGGCAATATCTTTTACGAACACGCGGATCTTCTACATGAATTCGATGGCAGGTGGTTTAAATGGACTGATTACGAATTCAAGGAGACCCCTGATATAAACGGTAATTTAAAAAGATATATTTCGCCTATTGTCGACAAAAGCATCTTTCCTGACATTAGCATGTACCGGATACAACCAGAACCGGAGCGATACCATCCCGTAGTCGGGTACAGAAGCAATAGAATTGAATCCCAAAATTCAAAACTAGCATCACCTAAAAAGACCATTCATTACAAGACACTTATAGATTTAGCAAACGACATAGACGATGACGATGCAATACTAGACTTTTACCGGGAATACGGGCCACTAGGATTACTTCAACACAATGCATTAACTATAAAAAAGCACGGGCGATTCAGAAGGAAAGAGCGCAACCCATGGGAATTGATCCCATCGAAGGACATATTCTATAAAATGAATAATGGGTGGATGCATGAAACTTATATATGTGTTGACCCCCTCGGACCTCTGTATCACGCTTACAAAAACGCAGAAATAGATACCAGGGGCCCCTTTGATATAGAGCTAAACAATCTTCTAGCTCGCGAATTAAACACAGTAGATTATTTCACTGAACAACAGGTCTACTATCCAGACGAGTTGATCCCTATAGAATTAGAGAATGGTGAAAGAGATAGCACTGTTACAGTAATTACAGGTAGAGAAATATATTCTGATCCGTACGTTATAGCACAATCAAATCCATTCCACTCTAAAGTGACACAACTACCGATTGGATTCGGATTATCTCCCTACTTCGCAATCACTGGAGATAGGACTACTTACGATTATCCTTGCCCTCAATCAAAGCAATTTATGAAACAATACGTGGAAGAGGTCGATTTCTTCCGTTACACAGTAACCTCGTTCGCCCAAATTTATGAGAAGATCACGAATCCTGATAAATTCATTGATCAAGATGTGAGAGAAGCATACCAATATTTATATGCGGGTAATGACGTAAACATATCTAGCAGTCAGGCTTCCTCAGAAAAACCAACGGATCTCTTCGACTACGATTCTTTATTGGGATGCTTTATATTCTCGATGATTGATGGGTTGTCAGACACAAACAGCTTTGATAGCTGCATCGCACCTAAAAAACGAGACCAGGGTTTATGCGGTAGAATATTCGTAAAACAGTATCCTAATCAAAAATATTGCAGTAAAAAGTGCGGCAACAGGACTAGGACTCAGGAATTCAGGAAAAGAGTCAAGCAATATACGGTCCAACCTTGATAGAACCCATGATGTTTTTTGCGTCCATATTACTGAATATCATCATGGTGTCGGTTTTTATTTCTGGAATACTATTTATGCTAATAATGGCATTAACCTTTCCCGAGAAAAAATTTAGAGGCTTAGCGAAGAGAAGAACCTTTCCCCTATCTACGAAATGGGCGGCGACTCTCTTGTTAGTTTTTGGTATCAGTTCCAGTTACATTATTGCTAGTGTCGTTTACTAACACACTCCCATAAGAGGCCTACATCGTAACCATATGACTCTTGTAACGTTGTTCGATCTGTTATTGCCTATGACGGGGATTCGCCTTGTCACAACTTTTTGGGTTGTACTTATAGTTATGGGAGCCATAACGGCCTATTTTCAGGTAGATTGGGTGCCAACGGGTACTGGCAAACATCCTCTGGGATGCTACCTGACGATAATTGCACTGAGTGGACTAATGATATCCCTATTAATATATCTGATACTATGAGCTTTCTTCGAGTTCGAAACTGGTACGTCTAACACGTGAATACTATATACGGATGTTTAGCTAGAATAAGCGGTCCCGTAGACAATTTAGAGACTAATCCTCACCAGTCAAACTCCCTTCATTACGTAGAATAACTTTGGCTTTGCGTGCAATTAAAATTTCCCCAATCAGCGCACCTGGAGGTCCTGTGGTAATCACAGTCACTACTAAAAACCACCAGCCCCAGAGGCGCTGGGCAGCGCCTAACCCTACAACGCTGATTAGTACTAAGAAAGCGATTCCGTGAATTAACCCAAAAATCTGCACCAATTCCTCATTGCCAGCAAAAGACGCAGACAGAAGCACTACGAGCAGAAGCAAATCCACCAGAGAAGCCCACCGTACAATAATTAACCAACGAAGCACCTGTTTAGCTTCTAGGTATGACTGCATGCTAACCACCAACCCAAAATAATCTCAATAGAATTACTGAAGAAACTTTCATCACCTTAAAGAAAGGCTTACCCTTCACACCCGTTACTTTAATAAGGGTTAAATCCCCTGCTTTATACCTTGTGAACTTGAGGTTTTGTTTCAAAGACTATAACGGCCCACGCAGCTACGATAGACAGTAAAGCCAGTACAGCTGCGATCCAATAGGCAAGGTCATAGTTTCCATTCATATCAAATAATAATCCCGTCAATATTCCTCCGACTGCTGTTCCCATAGTTCGTCCTACATGTACAACACCCATGACAGAACCTAACACATTAGATGGATAAATATCTGCTGCCTTGGCACCCAAAAGCAATCCACTTAAGCCGTCACTTAAACCAGTAAGAGCTACAAATATTATCAAAGCCCAGAGGCTAGCCCCCCCGGTAAACAATAAAATGACTAATACAGCCATAAATGTCATGCCCATAGCAATAGTGAATACTATCTCTCTGCCAATTTTATCTGAAAGGATTCCGAATACGGGCCTGGCTCCTATTCCAAATAAACCTGCCGCACCGATAGCCGCAGCCGATTGCATTTCACCATAGCCTGCCATAACAAAAAACGCGATTATATGTAAGCTTGTCATTTGGTTTGAAATCGATGCTGTCGCCCGTGATACTAGTAACATCCATACTGCTGGTTCCTTTAACGCATTAAACTTGTACGCGTCATCAGATATATCTCCTAACTGTGACCTTGTATCAATGGATGATTCTGTGTTTTCCTCAAGGGTATTTTCAGGACTAGGAAATTGCTGAACTGCATCTGGGGCACGTTTTTGCAGCAAAAAGTTTAAGGGGGCGGCTATAAGAAAAAATAAGATTCCAAAGATTCTGAATCCTGCTCTCCATCCGTAATGCGTTATCGCGAGCTGGAGTAACGGGGGAGTTATAGCTTGGCCAGTAGCATTGCCAGAATCAGCAATTCCGAGCATCACCCCTTTTGACTTTGGAAACCAAGGTGCTAACACGGCAGTAGTGGTAAATGAACCAATAGATATATGCCCTAGAGCAGATATAAGGCTATAGAATATAAACAACTGCCACATATGGTTGACCATGCTGCAGGCCCACCATCCAAGCAGAATCACTATACCTGCCAATGGGAACATATATTTTGGACCGATAATATCTAGAATCTTACCAAGAACCGGAGCAGCCAACCCGCCAAAAAATCCCGATGCTGAGAATATAGCAGCCGTCATGGCGGCGCTTCCACCGAATCCTTGCCTCAGAGCTGGAAGGAATACCGGTTGGCTTCTCGTAACTCCGCCTTCTACTATCAGGTTCCCAAAACATAGACCTAATATCACCCAACCATAATTTCTCTTAGGCTTTGTACTTTCCTGCTGATCCATAGACTATCCACAAGACCTTTCCGGACGATATAACTTAACCTGAGCGATTCCTTCTCTACGTATAGACCTTTTCACTATATGATTCCCTGCTCGCCCTGCCTACCATAGACTAGCGAGCGACCTTCTGCAACTGATGGCAATATCACCATATAAATCAGCTTTATGAAAATCAATGAACACTGCAGGGCAGATCCATCTGTCTTAGTAGAATATAGTTATATACTAGTGAGATTAGACGTCAAAAATTAACACGTTTAACACTATCGCTTTCGGCAATGCCGTTTAGCATTAATATAGCGGCATTTTGGTTGAAGCACTTAACCATACAGTTTCAGAGGATTAATAATGCCAATACTAGTTGGTCGAATAGCACTGATCGCATTTCTTGTTGCTGTGACAGTAACTTTCATAGTAGTAATATCCGCTGTTCCTGCGATGGGAATAACTATTCTAGACAAAAAGATAAGACGTTTACCTGAACGTAATCGTAAGACATTCTGGATCAGTTTCTTTACCCTATGCGTCCTGGTCACTATCGGGTTATGGATGTTTCTTTTCCCTTAGACCAAAGTCCTCCTGGGTCTATCCGTTATTAATTGGAACAAAAAAGAACCCCAAGGGGAAATCTTGGAGTTCTAAACCGATACAATATCTACGACCGATACCATATCTATCAGTGGGGGGTGCCTTCAGTCAAATATAACAAATTAGTATTACCTTAGAATTACCGAGAGATCACACAGATAACATTACGTTTTGTGATTGTTAATGATCTTGTATAATCTATTGGTAGAATTAATGCCCAACTCGACACAAGCGTTGTAGAACTTATCTGAGCCTAAAACAATAAACCATGTTACTGATAATATTTTTCTTCTCCCTATTCGTTTTTATTCCCCTTTTCATATTCTTAAGAACTCGACAATAGAAGGCCACTTCTGAGGGAACATATCCTTTTAGACCGCGTGCTTCCAGATAATCACAACTATCCAAACAATCATTACGCTCCCTGAACGTCTACGCATACTAAGCCTCATCATCTCCTAGACACACGTCTGTGAAACCCCTGGTTTTCACACATTTGCACTATTCGCATTTCTTCTATAAAATATTGTCATTCTACGTTTATATACTTATTATTTTCGGACATTATAGCTTCTTTTTTGTGTGATGAAATGGCGTACGATACGCAACTCAAGGAACATGCTAGGAAACTCTGGGAAGAAGGCTTCAGACCAGAAGAAGTTATATCCACTATTCGGGATTATTATTCCTGCACACTGGGAGATAAAACGCTCAGAAGATGGGCCCAAACCGAAGACTGGGAGGATTGGAGACAAGCTCGAAAAGACCGACTAGGTCAACACCAAGATCCTAGTGTAGTGAATGGCGTTTCCGGAATACAGGACCCGATCCTTCATCTATGCTCGGTGTTTGCTCGAAGAAAAGTGCGAGAACACCAAAACACTCATGGTACCGGAGAATCTAGAGTCCAAATCACTAATAACGTCTTAATGGATGTGGCTACGGAATACGAACCAACCCCATCCATAATTGAATATTTGAAACCTGAGATTATGACCTACATATCAAAACTAAGGGAAAGTGATCAGGAAACTGGATCGATAAGTTTAGACCCAAATATATCTAACACGTAAATCGTAATATTGAAAGTGAGAACCAATAAATGAAACATATAACCCTTGCTATCCTGATAGTTATGGAATATCTTGGTATTCTTAAGATTTATTTGAAAGGTGAAAATGACTAAGTAATTATCACTATAGAAAACGAATATATCAGCCACGCTACTAGTTATATTCAATTTGTATGATTTACTAGTCAAATACCTACAATAGCAAAATATCCTGTCTCAGTCGCAATGGATTTATAGATGACTCAGTCCAAAGCACCACAATGCCCTCTACACAAAAAACCTATGACGCCTTCGACGATTCGTCCTGAATATAACCAGTCAGGCGTGCCAGTGGCAATAGATCTAGACTGGCCTAATTCTCCAGAAATCACATGGGTCTGCTCTGATTGCGCCACGTCTTCCTTAACTGATTATCTTCAAATGATCGAAGAATACGCTGAAAAAACAGGAAAAACCCTCGAAGAGCTAACTGAGGATCCATTCATAGATTGATGTATTAGCTCATGGTTTGTATTTAGATAATCGACTTTGTTAACTGGAAAACCATACCCCTGAATAGACTCCCCTATCTGGTGGAGCAGTGGCAAAAGCTGCCAGTTCAGACATTACACTTTGAACTGTCTCAGATGCATCTCTTGCATTTTGACTGCTCTCGTAAACACCTATTACCGTTATTTCATCCTCTCCAGTAACAGCAACTGCAAATCCAATAATCCCTTCTAATTCAGTCACTAAGCCCGCACGAGAGTCTATCAGCTTCGTTACCTCTTCCATCTTGCCCGGTTGCAAACTAATCACGGTTTTCGATATTCCGGCCATTTTCATGACTCCTTACATTTATGTTACAGATACGACCAATAACAAGTTGAGTTTTATTGTTAGATGTGACAAAGCCAAATAGTCACAACACTTACGAGCGTTTCGGCAATACAGGAGAGCCATCTGGAGGAGACATCTCGCTAGATAATAATGTACATGATATAAAAGAATAATATCCCATCAACGCTCCTAACACGACAGTATTCGCTTCCCCAAACTGGTGTAAAGCCGAGTCAAAAGCCTCTTGAGATACATGATGCTCTTCCATCAATTCTCGACCATACCTAACTATTACCGCTTCTTCTGGTGTAAGGTCATCCAGATGTCCACCATTCGCGACTATATCCACTGCCTCAGGTCTCACCCCTGCCTTTAATGCAGCGACAGAATGAGATGCCCAAACATAATCACAGTCCCAATGTCGAGCTGCCGTAATTATAGCTAACTCTGTATCGTGATTAGATAAATTACCACCAAAGCGCAACGCGTCGCTGAGGGCGGTAGAACTCCGAGCAACTTCTGGCGCATACATCATTATAGAATGAGG
>JAPNTN010000136.1:0-6474 GCA_027249445.1 Dehalococcoidia bacterium
TTGATTTTATGAGCCCCTGTGTGTGCTAAGTCTTCTCGCTTTAGATAAATCTGAGCGCCATCACATAATCTGGATAAGTTTTTGGCGTGGTAAATAGGGGTAGGCCTTCCTGCGTAGTGGTGCAGAAGATTCGCTAGTTCGTCTGAGAACTGAGGGTCATCTTTGATTTGATTATACGATTCTTCGAGTTCGGTTAGGGCCGTCATCAATGTCTCTGGGACAAATTTTCCGCCGTAGTCGCCGAACTTCCCAGACGAATCGGGAACATGTTTTGGTTTTTTTATAGTCATTGATTTGCCTCCGAGGGCTTTCTGTATCGATGATACTTAGGTTGATAATCGCGCGTTTTGTATAAAAGCAGAGATTTTATTAGGATCCTTTACACCATTAGTTTCTACTCCGGTGGAAACATCAACTCCAAAAGGATGTACTTGCTGGATAGCCTGGCTAACGTTGTCTGGAGTTAAACCGCCGGCGAGTAAGAATGAGTGTCCTGCTTTAGATATAGTGGATGCTATATCCCAGTCAAAAGTATGTCCTGTACCACCCTGATAGCCAGGGACCAAGCTATCGAGTGTTATGTAACAGCCACTGTCGGAATAAGGTTTAATTAGCTCATGAATCGATGATAAATCAGAATAGCTATTGAAATGTACCGGGATTTGCACGACCTTAATCACTTCGCAAGACATGGATTCACAATATTCTAAAGACTCAGATCCACATAATTGGACCATATCCAGATCACAGTCTTCGACGAATTGATTTACTTCATCTATTGGTTGATCTGAGAACAATCCTACCAGTTTGGGGCATGAACCATTCAGTCTTTTTATATCCGATGCTATTGAGCAAGCAGTATCGAGGGTAATTTTGCGTCTCCTGTTAGATACAAAAACCATTCCCAGCAAATCAGCGCCAGACTCGGCTGCGGTCCTTGCATTATCTACGTCTTGTATGCCGCAAATTTTGACAAGCATTATCTGTGTAAGTCGTTTTGCTCTGTTAATAATTTTACCGAGCTAGCGATGTCCTCGGATGTGACGAGAGCTTCTCCGACAAGGACCGCGGTGACTCCGCATTTTGATACAGTATTGATATGTTCTCGTGTGCTGATACCGCTTTCACTAACTATAATTTTCTCAGCTGGTATTAATTTAGCTAGATGTTCAGTAATTTTTAAGTCGGTTGTGAATGTGCGGAGATCGCGATTGTTTATGCCAATGATTTCTGGATCAACCCGTAAAACCATCTCTAATTCCAGCTGGTCATGTATTTCAATTAGAGCATGCATTCCCATAGAGTTGCTTAACTGTTTCAGGTCTCTTAATTTAGATTCTTCAAGGATAGCTGCGATTAATAGTATTGCGTCAGCCCCATTTGCTCTAGCTTCATATACCTGGTACGGGTCAAATATGAAATCTTTCCGTAGTATCGGTAGATTCCCTGATGCTCCAGAATTCTTTATAGATACGATATGGTCCAGTTCCCCCTGAAATCTAGGATCCGTTAGTACGGATATCGCTGATGCTCCATTTTTTGCGTACGTATCGGCGAGTCGCACCGGTTCAAAATCTGGACAGAGAAGTCCTTTAGAGGGTGATGCTTTTTTGATTTCTGCTATCAAAGCAACGTTACTGTTGGACAAAGCCTGTTTAAAGTCTATAGCCGGAGATTGGGTGGATATACTGCGCTCGAGTTCATTCATGGAAACTAAAGATTTCTGTGTCTCTAGTTCTCTACTCTTAGAGTGAACGATTTCGTTGAGAATGCTGGGAGCGCTCAAATCCTACCTCGGGGATGTTCTACTAACCAATTAGATTAATTCCATGTTCTACCAATAGTATACACACTACCTAAGTTGGAGTGTTACAAAGACTACTATGTTGTTGCGTTTGCAGGTGTTACTGTTAGTTGGTGTTACCAAGTTCTTGGCTAAGGTTGACTAGTTCGTCTACTTTGCGAAGTGCCGAGCCATTATTTATTTGTTCTACTGCCATTTCAATGCCTTCTCGTATAGTTTCCACACGGTTGGCTGCATATAATACGGCCCCACTATTGAGCGCAATTACGTTTGTAATTGGTCCGCTCTCTCCATTAAATATGGCCTTCATCTTGTTCGCGTTTTCGTCGGCGGTTCCTCCTGTGATTGAATCGAGAGGTGTATGAGGGAGACTTGTATCAGATGTTTTTAATGACCAGGATTCTACTACTCCACTTTTGACTTCCCAGATTGTGGTGTTTCCAGACAGCGTTAACTCGTCTATGCCATCTTCTCCATGTACAACTAATGCATGGTTGATGCCTAGTAACGCAAGAACATCGGCCATAC
This sequence comes from Dehalococcoidia bacterium, assembly GCA_027249445.1. Taxonomy (GTDB): domain Bacteria; phylum Chloroflexota; class Dehalococcoidia; order Lucifugimonadales; family UBA3495; genus UBA3495. Next base: position 2,333 of record JAPNTN010000136.1, read on the forward strand.
TTTGTCCGAGTTCTAATCTGCCTACACCGAGAAGTTGATATTGTGCTTTGGCGGGATTAGTTAAAGGCCCTAATATGTTGAATACGGTTGGTATTCCGATTTCCCTGCGGACTGGTCCTGCGTATTTCATAGAAGGATGGAATACTGGAGCAAACATAAATCCCATCCCTACTTCGGTTATACATTTTTCTACAGCCTCAGGCTCTAAATCTATTTTTACTCCTAAGGCTTCCAAAACATCAGCACTTCCACATGATCCTGATGCAGCTCGGTTTCCATGTTTTGCTACAGGTATTCCGCAACTAGCTGCTACGAATGCTGCAGCCGTTGAGATATTGAATGTATTCTTACCGTCTCCGCCAGTCCCGCATGTATCAGCTACATCTTCGCTAACATGGACATGCAGAGCCTTTTCTCGCATTACATTAGCCATTCCAGCAATTTCTGGTGGAGTCTCGCCTTTTAAATGAAGGCCTGTCAAAAAAGCTCCAAGTTGCGAAGGAGTAGCTTCTCCATCCATTATTGTGTTCATTACAGCAGATGCATCTGCTATGGATAGTGATTTTCCGGATACAACTGTTGATATTGCTTCTTTGATATCCATCACAACTCCTAGATTGTTCGTCCTTAATAGCTTTTAGGTGACATTAATTGATATCTATCAGTGTTATATCAAATGTTAAATCCTTGCCTGCCAAAGGGTGATTAGCATCAAGTTTTATAGTGTCCTCATTGATCTCTATGATAGTTACCTGTACCGATTTGCCGTTTTGCTGGTTTCCTTCGAGGCGCATCCCTATTTCTATATTCATGTCATCAGGGAACTCTGTTCTAGATATCTCGAACACCCCGTCTTTTTGATGTGGGCCGTAGGCATCTGTGACCGGTATGTGGACTGTTTTCGATTCCCCTACCGTCATTCCAAGGACACCGTTATTGAAACCCGGTATTACTTGATTGCCCCCGATTGTAAATTCTAAAGGAGCGTCTGGCGCAGATGAATCAAAAATGCTGCCATCCTCTAACTTGCCTACGTATTGAACTTTAACGGAATCTCCCTCTTTTGCTTCGGGCATTTTTTCTCCTCATGATCATTTAATATTGATTGGAATTTCAGGTCAAACACTTGGAGTGCCTAGTCCTCCATAATGAGACGGTTGGGCTTCACTATCGCCAGGCCATGGAGGTATGGTAATACATAAGAATTTTAATGACACCTCACCCGTAGAACTGAACTGGAACGACCAGTGTGTCGGGATACTCAAGGCATTGCCTTGTTCCACATAGCAGGGTTCTATAGTTTGGGGATCTTGTCCTGGAGGACACCGCCAGACTTGTCCTGCACCTTCAAGGATATACCAGATTTCCTCTACGGTCTGATGTATGACCGGTCGAGTAACTTCTCCCTTGCCTAATGAAACTTCTACCATGCTGGCTCCATTAATTTCACTGGCCTGGTCTATTAAAAATCGTATCTCGGATCCGTCGGGAGCTGTTGTGTCTGGATTTGACGCTGATTTAGTTGGTTTCGGTATTATGCTCATATTAAAACTACGTTACGGAGTTAATATGTATCCCAATAGGTCCCAGTATGGCACGGCAACAACAAATAGAACGCCAATTGTTACTGCTGTCATAATCGCTGCAAACCTGAAAATCTGTGGCCCACTAATCTCTGCTCTCTGAAATATGAATACAGCAGATGTTCCTCCTGCTGCATAATACACAACGGAATCACCGACAACGACAACTGCCATTCCGCATATCAGTGGATTTAGCCCTAGCATCTGCCCGCTAGCCATAGCGACTGGGATCATCAAAGCAAAATATCCAGCGCCATTTGGCATGAAAAATCTGATGACTGCAAACCCGATACTCATCAGGAATAGTATTGTGATGGGTTTGTCCTCTAGCGCTGTGGCGTTACTTACTATAATCTCTGAAAACCAAGAAGCCGCTCCGGTGGTGACTAGCACATAGGCTATCGACAATGATGTTGCTATGACGAAAAAATTGCTCCAGCCAAGGTCACGTTCAAATTCTTGCCAGCTCAAAACCCCGATGCGGGGTAGTAAAATTAGGACCAGTGCTATCATCGCTGGCATAACCGGATGCAGGCCATGCGCGAAATCTGTAAACCATAATAGCGCGGTGATTAATACTATGATTCCTGCTCGTATCTCTATTGGGGTTAATGGTCCTACCTGGAATTCGTCACTATTAAGAGGGGCAGGTTTAAAATTAAACCCTTTCCTGTAAATCAAGAATAAGAAAACACCACCAATTATTAGATTGAGATAGAACGGCACGCTCATGACAAGAAACCATTCCGTCCAGGAAAATCCGCCACCTAGTAGCGATGAGGTGACAACTGGTGTAATACCTCCTGCCAATAAGGCAGTGGATGCTAGCCTATTTAATGTTCCTAGAGCCATCATGATCGATCTGTTGTAGGGGTGAGATTGCTCAATTCCCCAACTATCTAGAACTTTTTGGTATACATGTACTAGTATTGCTCCTCTTGTAGAAGCAGACGGTAATGCAAATGTTAACAGGGCAAACGAAAATAGCATTTGTACGTAAAGTAAAGTGGGATTATTTTTAGATCCCCTAATCAAAATCATAGCGAATCTTTCAGCTAGCCCAGACCTGTGCACTGCTAGGCCCAATGTGAGTATTCCGATTAGGAAATAGGATACGGGGTCAGAGAATCCGTGGATGGCGCCTACGAAATCGTCTGTGCCATTAAATAACACCAGTAATACAACACCGAGTAGTCCTGTTACAGCTATTGGCATAGCTTCAGTGGCCCATAGAATCACTACTAGTGCCATTACTGCTAGAGCGACCTGTCCTTCGGTGGTTAGACCGTCTGGAGTTGGGATGAGCAATATTATTGCGAATACAATCAGAGGTAATATTATCTTAGCTGTTGTTATTGGATTTAGGCTTATGGATTGCATGTAAAGATTTCACCTTATGTAATTAAAATGCCGGAGCGATTATCTAATCGCTCCGGCATTTTGTTTAGGCTCTCGGTTTTCTACCTTTCCTCTCTAGAAAATCTTTGAAACCATCTTCAACTGATAATCCCTTGAACCGATCTACTCGTGAGGTTATTTCATTTTGGAATTGGTCTTCCAATGATTGTCCAGAATGCTCGAGTAGTATTTGTTTTATGTTGGCAATGCCCTCAATTCTGTTTTTGGCCATTCCTGCTGCTATTTCGATAGTTTTTTCCATTAGGTTGGATTTAGGAACTAGATGGTTTATAAGGCCTATATGATAGGCTTCATCAGCGAAAACTTCTCTCCCACTAAAGAGGAGTTCTTTGGCTCTGTTTATACCAACTAGTCTTGGTAGACTCCAAGTAGCGTTCATTTGCCCGTAATTCACAGCTAGGAATCTGAAGCTACTGCTCTCGCAACCAACTAAAAAATCCAGTGATGTAGCCATAACCGTGCCTCCACCGTAGCAAAGTCCGTTGACAGCTCCAATGACTGGTTTCATTGCGGTGGCGAGATGCCAAGTATATTCCGCTCGGGCGACCGAACCGGCTTGTCTTTGTTCTGGAGTGTTTTCTCTGTTTTCATGTATGTCCGCACCAGCTGAGAAAGCCCTGTCTCCAGACCCAGTTATTACTATCGCGCCAACTCCCTCGTCGGCTTCCATTTCTGTAATGGCCTGATCTACTTCTGTGGTCAGACCTAAGCTAAGGGCGTTAAGTACTTCGGGCCGGTTAAGGGTAATTATTGCGACTCGGTCGACTTGGTCGGTTGTAATGAATTCGTAGCTCATTATTGATGCAACTCCTACTTGCTATTTTGTAAATAAACGTCAGTTAACCTGAATTAAACAATAATAGCCACAAGGCAATGGGAAAGCAAACGATTAAATTGTCAGATGGAATTTTATGTACCATTCCGCGTTGATAAATCCAATGTGCACTAGTATTCTTTCAACTGAAGGACGTCATTTTACTGATCGCCTTACCTAGGGGAATATTTGCTTATGAGTTTTACTAGTCAATTAGCCGGATTTGCGATACAGAATAATAGTTATGAACTACTGCCGGAACGTGTAATAGACATTACTAAAGATATGATGGTGAATGCGGCTGGAGTAGCTCTTGCCGCCGCTGC
>JAPNTN010000137.1:0-3896 GCA_027249445.1 Dehalococcoidia bacterium
AATAGACGGTCGAAATCTTCTGATGTCTATATCTTGAAATTCCTTTGATTCCAATGATTTAGCAGAATCTTTTGACAAAATAGAAAGAGGGTATTCATCATAACAATTTCCCTCAAATTCAGACTTAACCAGTTTAACTTGGAAGCCACAAAACTCGGATATGGCATCATTCCAATCTCCATCAACGATATGACCATTAAATCTACGTCCCCAGAGTATCGTCCCAATTTTTCTTCCTAAAGCCGGTTCCCCTCTTATAATCCGACCGTCAGGCAAAGTAATAGATAATTCGTTTTTGGACTCCAGAAATCCACATCTGATTAGAGCTAATCGAGTACAGTTGCGTTGCGTGATCAACTTGCCTTTTGAGTCGATTAAATAAAATCTGCGATCACCTAGTAGTCCTTTGTATCCGACATAAACTTCTTGGTGTGGTATGAGTGCAAACGACTTTATAGGAGCAGAAAATATACCGCTAAGAGTAATCATATGGTTCTGTAATAATTCCTTTCTGACGAAAAGGTCTCATCATGGTGATTATTGATTCGCTGATGAGACCTTTCATATGATCAAATGAAATTATCTGGATATGTTAATTTGGGCTAACTGCTACCGTCCTGATTTCGCCAAACTCTTTTTTAAGTTTCGACCAGGATTCACCACCATCGTCGCTAGTATACAAATACCCATATAGGCTAGCAGCAACTAGTACATTAGGCTTTTGATTATGAGTGGCCAGCCAATATATTACAGAATTTGGTTCCACAGGAAGATCTACTGCATCCCAAGACCTGCCTGCATCTCTAGTCCGTCGTATAGCTCCAGTAACACCTGGTATGAAATCACCATTCCCAACGAAGATAGTGTCTGGATCGTCAGCTTTCAGTATATGCCCGCGACAATATGACCTGGAATCACCTTCATGAAATTTGGGGAATTCATGGTAATCCCAGCTTTCCCCCTCATCTCTACTTATTGCAATTCCAAAAGGACTGGTTACATGTACAGATGATTGGGTTCCACTACGAATAGTCATGCCATGGATATCCCCATGAAATGGATCGGGGCCCAAGTCCGGCAAGTGTACCCAGCTATCTCCTCCATCTAAACTCTTATAAACCCCATCAACTTCTATCCCTGCCCATATTGTTCTACTATCCCTCGGATCAACTATTACATTAGTTGTTCTGGGCACTCCAACAGGACATGGGTTGTTCACACCTAAAGAGAGCGACTCCCACGTATTACCACCATCTTTGGATCGAAACGCATCAGGACGAGTACCGACAAAAATGGTATCTGAGTCCTGAGGGTCCACCGCGAGAGACCAGACCTGAACATTGTCCATGGGCGATTCAATATGTTCCCAATTCGAACCATTATCATTGCTTCGGAATACTCCTACATCAGAACCCACCAAAATCCTATGTGGGTCATCAGGGTATACTGTTAATGCACGTACGTTACATTCTGATGGTAATGGGGTACGTACTCTCTCCCAAGTATCACCACCATCTGGACTATAAGAGAGACCGCCCCCAACACAGCCAACGAATATTGTGTAGTCTTTAGCCATGGTTCCCTCCTTATTTGATGTATTTAGGCCGTATGCCCACAAACATCTGACGCTATAATACTTTGTGCCAACATGAAAATCCAATAAACAACGAGGCTTAGATGACACAGTCAGGTAGACATGCACAAACCGTGATAAAAAATGCCAATATAATTACTATAGATCCCCGTACGCCAAAAGCTAGTTCATTGGCAATATCAGATGGCAAGTTTATAGCTATAGGCGACAACACAGCTTGCGATTCTCTCATAGGCCCTGACACAGAAGTCCTGAATATATCCGGAAAGACTGTCCTTCCCGGATTTATAGATGCCCACATACATGTCCTTAATAGTGGAATAAGACATGTAATGGCTGCAGATTGCGATCTCCCTAATATCCCTCTGATTCAACAGGCCCTTAGAGATCGCATTAAAGAGACTTTACCTGGGGGATGGATTCAAGGATTTAAGTTTGATGATACAAAAACACAAGAAAAAAGATTCTTGTTTAAATCAGACCTAGATGCAGTAACAACTGAATATCCCATTATGGTGGCACACAGAGCTGGTCATATTTATTATCTCAACAGCACCGCCCTAGCTGCTGCTAATTTTGACGACAATACTCCTGATCCACCAGGCGGTAGATTAGGCCGAGACCCTGACACTGGTGGTCTGAACGGGGTAGTGTATGAGAGAGCAATCGAGCCGATACGCTTTGGACTAATACCCCCTGAAACTCCCGATATAAGACAGAGAGGATTAATCACAATTTGTAAAATGTTAAACCAGGTAGGTTTGACTAGCGTACACGACGCTCGGGTAATTCAGACCGAATTTAATGCTTATCAAAACGGATTAGACAACGCCGAATTGACTTTACGGGTATATGCATTGATGTACCACCCTCATTTTGAAGCCCTAAAAAATGCTGGGATAAAAACTGGCTTCGGTAATGAGTTTTTAAGGATAGGAGGCATAAAAATGATCGCCGATGGAGCCATAGCGGCTAGAACTGCCTACATCTCAGAACCTTATATTGGGAGTGATTGCGATCACGGAATCCTTGCAATGACACAGGAGGAAATCGAAACCAACGTGATTAACATGCATAATGCAGGTTTTCAAGTCTGCATTCACGCTAACGGGGACCTAACTATAGACATGGTTTTAGACGCCTACATGAAAGCGCAAAAGCTAAATCCTCGAACCGATACTCGGCATAGAATAGAGCACTGCTCCCTGGTTAACCCGGATATACTGAGAAAGATGCGAGAATCCAATACCATTGCAACACCATTCTGCACTTACGTATATCACCATGGTGAAAAGATGCCGTTCTTCGGAGAAGAACGGCTCAAATGGATGTTTGCCCAAAAGTCCTTTCTAGACTATGGAATAACCTCCACAGGTGCTACTGACTATCCTCCCGGTCCATTCGAACCTTTACTGGGGATACAAAGCTGTGTGACACGAACAGATAGTAACGGCAAAACGTGGGGAGTTGAACAACAAATTTCTGTCGATGAAGCATTAAAAATTTACACCCTGAATGGTGCTTATGCGTCCTTCGAAGAAAATATCAAAGGTTCTATAACAGAAGGTAAGCTGGCAGATTTGGTCATTTTGTCGGACGATCCCAGGACCGTTGATCCAAATACTATAAAGGACATCCCTGTAGAACGCACAATACTAGGTGGCAATACAGTTTTTGAAAAATAATCATGTGAATTTCGAACCCTATTTGACACGTACTGTCGCCAGTAGTAACCTGCAAACGCTAAGCATATCCACACACAATTAATGGTCAATAGAATACAGGAGGTAGACATGCCATACGAGGGATTAATAGCAGAAACAGTCAATATTAATGGGCACGAAGGTGACCAAATTGATGCGTACCTAGCACGCCCGCTAGGTGCAGGACCACATCCAGGAGTAGTGTTGTTCCACCACATGCCAGGCTGGGATGAAGCATCAAAGGAAATGGCTAGAAAGCTCGCATATAACGGTTATGCGTGCATCTCACCAAACCTTCATTTCAGAGAAGGGAAAGGTAATTCCGTCGACAATAGCAATAGCGTACGAGAAGCAGGTGGAATGCCAGATGCACGAACTATGGGAGATGTAGAAGGTGCAATAGCATACATGAGGTCGCTCCCTTACCATAATGGTAAAGTCGGTATTATCGGATTCTGCTCAGGCGGACGCCAAGTGTACCTGGCTGCCTGTACTGTGTCAGGAATTGATGCTGCAGTGGACTGTTGGGGAGGTGGAGTAATATGCCCACCCGAGGAACTCACCGATAGGCAACCTGTCGCTCCGATTGAATATACGAA
>JAPNTN010000138.1:0-20360 GCA_027249445.1 Dehalococcoidia bacterium
TCCTCGATTTATCTTTGTAACTTCGGCGCATTATGCATCAAGGCGTCTTTATGCGCAATAAATTTCCAGCTTAGATACCCCCTGTAGATAGCCTCCTGATGAAGAATGAATGAAGTCCTGTTATACTTGCTAGTACAACACAGCTATGGTAGGCTTTTTTAATAAATATAAAGCTAAGTAGAGATCAACACCGGATGAGATGTGAAATTTGTTTAAAATCAGGTATGAGCGGTAACAATGTCAGTCATTCCAACCGTCATACTAAAACTCGCTTCAAGGCTAACGTGCACAAACAAACCGTAGTCATTTCTGGCAAAGTACAGAGAGTGAAGATTTGCACCCGCTGCCTGAGAACCCTAAGCAAACCCGCAAGAAACCGCAAAGCGCGGCTTACAGCTTAATTGGATGGGGTATAAGAAACCCCTCCAGCGGTATTCCTAATCGCGGATATAGCATCCTTAACAGATATCTCTGAATTATAAACAGCTGAACCAGCCACCAATATAGTCGCGCCTGATTCTACTGAATCGCTAGCCGTAAAGTCAGATTTTATACCACCATCAACCTCTATCTCAGCGTCATAATCGTATCTGTCTATTATCTCCCGTAGTCCGCGCACTTTTTTCAAAGCTCTTGGTATAAAGCTTTGACCTCCAAACCCCGGGTTAACAGTCATAACCAACACAATATCAACCATCACAAGCACATCTTCCAATACTGATATGGGAGTGGCAGGATTAATCGCAACTCCGACTTTAGCTCCCAGACTTTTTACATAGTCAACGCTACGATGCAGATGCTTACAAGCCTCTACATGCAAGATAACCTCATCTGTTGGATCTTTGACAAAAGCAGGCAAGAAATAATCAGGGTTCTCTATCATCAAATGTATGTTTAATGGCAAATCTGTAGCTGCACGAACAGCATTGATAATTGGCTCGCCGAAAGAGATATTCGGCACAAAATGCCCATCCATTACATCCACATGAATCATATCAGCACCAGCATCGGTGGCGTCTCTAACCTGGCTAGCGAGATTCCCGAAATCGGCAGATAATACCGAAGGCGCGATTTTAATAGAAGAATCACTCATTGCAAATACCATTTTTAAGTATACCCGTAGCTTCTTCTAACCCTGCTAATACACGATCTGGAGCAGTCCCGCCATATACACTTCTAGCACTAACCGAAGACTCCGCAGTAATGTCATAAACACTCTCATCAAAAGATGCCGAGAATTCCCGGTATTTATCTATAGGCAAGGACTGAAGATCGGTAGTATTTTCCTCACAATACATGCATAAAGCCCGTACTATCCCATGTGCTTCACGGAAGGGTACTCCGCGAACGACTAAATAATCTGCAAGGTCAGTAGCTAACATGTAGCTTTCTGAAGACAGGCCAGCCACTCTACCAGAATACAACGTCAATCCATTCATCATTTGTGAATACACATTTAGTGTCGAAGTAATAGTATCTATGGTATCGAACAGACCTTCTTTGTCCTCTTGAAGATCTCGGTTATAAGTTAGCGGCAATCCTTTCATGATAGTCAGTATTCCCATAAGATTTCCGTATACCCTACCGGTCTTGCCTCTGGCCAGTTCAGCAAAATCCGGATTTCTCTTCTGCGGCATTATGCTACTACCGGTTGTAAATTCATCGGATAGACTTATGAATCCAAACTCGCGACTAGACCACAAAATGACTTCTTCGGACATACGTGAAACATGCATCATTAATATAGATGCTGCAGAATGAAATTCGATCAAAAAATCGCGATCAGACACGGCATCCATACTATTTGGAGTAATACTCCTGAACCCTAACTCATCAGCTATAAAATCTCGATCAACATCGTAAGGTACTCCTGCCAGGGCACCACTCCCTAGAGGCAAAACATCTGCCCTAGAGTAACAATCTTTAAACCTAGATATATCTCTTTGTAGCATATGAAAATAAGCCAACATATGATGTGCAAATAAAACCGGCTGCGCTCGCTGCAGGTGTGTATATCCAGGCATTATCACATCGCTGTATTTGCCACCCAAGTCCACTAGAGATTGCTGAACTTGTTTTATACCATCAACAATGCTAGTTATGGCATCTTTAAGATACATTCTTATATCTACTGAGATTTGATCATTGCGAGATCTACCAGTGTGAAGGCGTCCAGCGACTGCTCCTATCAACTCGAAGAGACGACGCTCTATATTCATGTGAATATCTTCGAGTGTGGCGTCCCAAGTGAATGCGCCTGACGCTATTTCAGACCTTATCTGACTGAGGCCTTCTATGATCTTTGTAGAATCCCTCTCATCTATTATCTCCTGACGAGCCAGCATCTTAGCATGAGCTATTGATCCAGCTATGTCTTGAATATATAGCCGCTGATCATAATGAGTGGAAACCGTGTAATTATTGATGTCCGACATTATGTTAAGTTACCTATTTACCCCGAAAAATGTCATTTTAAATCCGTGCTCAAGTATATCACGCTGCAGTTCACTGCCGTTCCACTACTATATGCGCATGCTCATTCAAGATTGAAGGAACTCAAAGCTATGTTCAAGGTTATCAAAAACATTTTCGTGAGACGGAATTTCCATAATAGCTGCTCCCGAATATCCTTTTTCTTCCAAGATAGTCAACATTTTTTTACAATCCAGGTCACCTGTATCAACAGAGTGATATGCTTCCCCTCCACGAGCTTGTTTGAAATGAACTATCTTGATCATATCTAGTGGCAATGCATCCAACTCTAAGAGTGGATCACTATCAGGAAGTCGTCTTAACTGATTTGTAGGATCTGGGCACAATCCAATATACGTTGCTTCCTCAGATGGCAGTCGTGATCGTATAGCATCTACTAGTATTTGCATACTATGTATTGATTGACCGGAATTTTCCATTGATAGCACAACGCCCTGGGATGCGGCTTCCCTTGTTAGATCGACTAACCCAAAAGCTTCTTCTGGTATATCATCTTCCGATTCCCATGGATCACTTGATGCGTTAGGGTCAACCGTCCTTAAATGAGGAAAATCTCTGCCAACGATCTTCGCCGCTTTCAGACATTCCTGAAATAAATCACCAGAAGGATCAATGAGTGTGGTGACACATGGCAACGCTACTGCCAAATCAAATGCCATATCAGGAAAGCCAGAGACCAATGATTCTATTTTATTTATATCCGGTCTCCAGTCATTACCTTCCCCAGATTCATAATCCCCGAGGCAAGTTTGTCGAAGCTCAACATGTTTAGACCCCCTCTGTTTTGCTAGATTAATCAGGTCCGACAGGTCAGTCCCGTCCAATTGCAATCGCCATGAATTACTTATAGCTCCAAATAACATATTGAAACCTCCACAGACTAGTTTGACACTCAACAGAATATACTCTTCCGTCAACTGTCCAGCAAGCGCACAACTACATATGCTCGTCTGTTAGAATAAGCAAAATTGGATTTCGAGAGGTGTTTCACATGACATCATCATTATCGAACATGAAATGTTCCGCATGTAGAAGGGATTCTCCTCACGTCTCTGAATCAGAAATAGCAGATATGAAACCTTCTATACCTGATTGGAATCTCATTGACGAATCGAGTGTCCCCAAACTAGACAAGGAATTCAAATTCAAAGATTTTGAAACAGCGTTAATATTTACGAATGCAATAGGATCCCTAGCCGAAGAACAAGGCCACCATCCAAAAATAACAACTGAATGGGGAAAAGTATCAGTATGTTGGTGGACTCATAAAATAAGAAACTTACATAAGAATGATTTTATAATGGCCGCCAAGACTGACGTTCTTTACACTAAACTCGAAAACTCTTAACGCCTAACATCACAGAGTGAATATCCGGTCTGTAGAACTCAGATTAAAATTTATCCTGCGAAAACTCTCAGCATGGTTAAGTCCTACTAGCTTACCCTGGTCATGAGTCCTATTCCGAATACGTTCCAGGCGTTCTTCATGTGTACTAGACACCATCTGGCTCACATGTGCAGTGAGTGATTCGGCTTTAACTTCCAAATACTCTTCAACGTCTATAAACACATCCGGAAATTCGGATCCCCAGAGAAATGCTTGATCTACTTTATGAGGGGTCAGTCCTTCAAGATCAAAATGTTCGGGAAATTGCAAATAACTCCACGCATAGCTACAAGCAGCATCTATTGCTGTTTGACCGCTCATACGATGATCTCGGTGGGTATGAGTTGTACTACGGTAAGGATCTATACAGAATATTACTTGAGGGCGATGCCTACGTATTTCTTGGACTAGTTCCCCACAGAATTCTTGATCATTTTCCAGTCCGCCGTCGGGATGACGAAGAAATACTACGTCCTGTACTCCCAATAAGTCTGAAGCGTTCTGCTGCTCTACCTCACGTATAGACGCTAACATCTCTGGACTGATATTTCTATCACCCGTACCTTTATCACCATTAGTGCAAAGCACTACCACAACTTGCGTCTGATATTCCTTCACCCATTTCGCCATGGTCGCTCCACATCCGCCTTCAGCGTCATCAGGGTGAGGAGTCACTACCATAATACGTTCAGGAGCTTTTTCAATAATTTCCATCGATGATACTATGCCTCTAACTAAGTTTCACATGATTAAAAATGTTGGCCACAAAATATAAGGAACCCTTTTTGGAGGGTTCCTTATATTTTGTATATGATTCTACTATCTCTACATATGGAAAACTACCATCTTAAGTTCCGTCATCTCTTCGACAGCATACCCAGGCCCTTCCTTGCCCATACCACTGTCCTTCAGCCCACCATACGGCATGAGATCAGCACGCCATTGTGGAGACGAATTTATGTGGAGATTACCGGACTCAACTTCTCGAGCAAACCTCATTGCCCAGTCCACATTTTGCGTAAATATGCCAGCAGCAAGTCCAAAACGAGAATCATTAGCCATATTGATCGCTTCGTCGATATTATTGAAGGAACTTACTGCTACCGCAGGTCCGAACAACTCCTCTCTAGATACGCGCATATCTGGTTTCACATCTGCAACTACCGTAGGAGCATGAAGAGTACCTTCCCTGTCTCCACCTGCTATTATACGAGCTCCTTGCCCAACCGCCTCAGCAATCCAACTACCTACACGTTCAGAATCTGATTCTCTTATCATAGGACCCATCTTGGTCGCATTGTCCATCGGATTCCCTGCAACGAATGCGTCGGTAGGTGCAACCAAAGCATCAAGAAAATCAGAATAGATATTTTGATCAGCAAAAACACGTTGCGTGGAAATACAAACCTGCCCGGCATTTGCGAAACCGCTGGCAACTGTTGCAGCTGCAACCTTTTCTATGTCAGCATCAGACATAACTATCAGCGGACTATTGGAACCTAATTCCATAGTAACCTTTTTTATACCTGCGTTGCGACATATTTGGTCGCCTACTTCCATACTCCCTGTAAAGGTAATTTTCCTAACTCGCTTGTCACCTGTTATAGCATCCCCGATTTCTGCCCCAGAACCAGTAACACATTGAATCGCCTCTGGAGGCAAACCAGCATCAAGCAAGATTTCAGTAAGCTTTAGTGCGGACAAAGGAGTATCACCCGCCGGCTTAAGTACTACCGCATTACCAGCAGCTAAAGCAGGCCCAACTTTATGACATACTAAGTTAAGAGGAAAGTTAAATGGGCTGATTGCAGCAACTATACCTACCGGAACTCTTATGGTAAAACCAAATTGGCTCGTGATACCCGGCGCGCCATCTAAAGGAACAGTTTCGCCATGTAATCGTTTAGCTTCCTCTGAAGATAGTGTGATTGTCTGAATCGCTCTCTGGACCTCAGCCCTACCCTCAGCTATAACTTTGCCCTCTTCATTGGTTATAGTTTTAGCCAGATCCTCTGATCTTTCTGCCATCAAATCAGCAGTCCTTCGAAGTATTGCATATCGTTCATAAGCCGGCATTTTTCCCATTACACCAGCACCACGTGCAGCACTATTTATTGCTAGTTCAACATCTGCAGCACTACCTTTGGGTACAGTATCAACGATAGATTGATCAAAAGGATTCAGAACCAGCATTGTATTGTCCCTATCTACCCATTGACCAGCTATATACATTTTCATGTTGCTCTCCCCCCAACTGTCTAATGTAGTATCAACTTAGAATGAGAAGTGTATGCTCATAGTTCGCCAACACCTTTGAGCGAAATATCTCGGCCTATATCTGTAACCATATACTGTCCCGAACGACCTGGAACCCGTTCCATCCATCTAAATTTACTCCTAGCAGCGTTCCGAAGAGTTTGTATGAAACTATGCGGGCGTTGCCAACCAACTAGATCGAACAAGGATGCCAATCTATCGCAGTCCACCATCTGTTCATTTAAATAACGAGACGCTGCTTCAGACACCACTACCACTTTCCTCATATCGCCCATAGGATTGCTTGACCTGCAAAATTTTATTAATTCATGTTCCTCTGAGCTTGAATGGCCATTTGCAGATTTATGCCCATTCCCATTGGACGATACTGGGTCTATACGATAGACGTCTGAGTAGTACTCCGATGCATCCGATATTGGTTCCTCCCTTACCAAGTCTGTACCAATATCTATCGAAGAATTGTCATTACTGGTCACCATACCTATTATCTTATACAGGACCTCAGGATCATCGACTTCAATAATCAAATGTGATCCGTTCGGAGTAGTCACTGAAACTTTGTTCATCAGATAAATTGTTCCTTTGAGGCACCGATACTATCTATCAATATGTTAACTAGCTCGTCAAGCAAAAAACAGCGTAAATCAGATGATTTCCACGCCTGAAGAGATATTCATTAGTTTTATACAGCGAAGAATGTGGAGAAACGTTATTTTTGCCGGGGACAGAAGGGATTAACACCCCGGAGATTCGTTTATAGATAGCAAACTAAAGTGTCTCTTTTAATCTCATAGCTAGTGATCTCGTAAGGCCTGGAACTGCAGCTATGTCATCAATATCTGCTTCCTTAATAGCCTGAATCGTTCCAAAACGCCTTAACAGCATACGTTTCCTCTTTGGGCCTATTCCGGTAACCATATCTATAGAAGATTTTAGGCTGGCCTTACTGCGTAAGTTTCTATGATAGGTTATGGCAAATCTATGAGCCTCATCACGTAACCGCTGAACCAAATATAGAGATTGAGAATGCCTAGGCAAGACAATCGGCTCGGTGCTATCTGGCACATATATCCATTCATTTTCCTTAGCCAAGGATGCTAATGGAACATCATCTAAGCCCAATTGTAGGAACACTTCCAAAGCAGCGGACAGATGCCCTTTGCCACCATCAATCAGTACTAGGTCAGGCACTATACCCCAAGAATCCGAGGGGCTTTCAGCATCCAGTTTCCTTGCCTTACTTAACCTTTCGAATCTACGCCGTAGCATTTCCTGCATACTGGCATAGTCATCCACGCCCTCTACAGTTTTTATTCTGAATCTTCTGTATTGGTCCGTACGTGGCTTGCCATCTTGAAAAACGACCATACTTCCAACAACGTTAGAGCCTTGTATATGGGAAATGTCGTAACATTCCATTCGTTGAGGAAGTTGAGGGAGGCTTAATTGTTCCTGCAATTCGTGGACCGCTTGTTGAATAACACTACTATCATTCAGCCAAGAAACTCTTTTTTGAACCAAGCCTTCCTGGGCATTTGCATAGACAACATCAATGATTTTTTTATTCATGCCACGTTGAGGAACTAGCAACCGGACATTACTACCTCGTCTCGACTTTAACCAGTCGGAGGTCAACACTGAATCCGCGATTTCATGTTGTAATAATATAGTTGGAGGTATTACTACAGCTGACTGATAAAATTGCTTAATAAACTGTTCCAGAACCTGAGAAGGGTCCTCCTCGCTGGTTCCTTCCATGAGAAATTTATCCCTGCCAACCAATTTTCCTCGTCTTATGAAAAATACTTCAACCCAACATTCGTCCTCACCAGTCGCAAGAGCAATAGCGTCTAGATCGACTAATTTACCCGAATCCACTTTTATGTCACGGTCTTCAAGAACTTTTTCAATACTTCTTATCTGATCCCTTAAAACAGCTGCTCGTTCAAATTCCAAATTCTCAGAAGCAGCTTCCATTTTCGACGATATCTGGGCAGTAACCGTTTCTGTTTCACCTTCCATGAACATAACGACTTGCCGTATAACATCTAAATATTCACTTTTGCTGGCATGTCCCGAACAAGGAGCAACACATCTATTAATGTAAAACTCCAAGCATGGCCTAGGGTCTATCCCAGTAATAGTTTTTGTACAAGATCTGTAAGGGAACAGTCTCTTTATTAAATCCATTGTTTGCCTGACACTACCGGCCGAGGCGAAAGGTCCGAAATAACGGGCTCCGTCATTGGAAACTTGCCGAGTTATGTAAACACGAGGAAAATCTTCCTGAAGATCTATCTTGAGATAAGGGTAAGTTTTATCGTCTTTTAGCCTTGCATTATATCTGGGTTTATATCGCTTAATTAATGTATTCTCAAGAATAAGTGCTTCAGATTCGGTATCAGTGACTATGTATTCAAAGTCTTGGACTTGGTTCATTAAGAGTCGCGTTTTCGTCGATAGTGTTTCTTTAGAAACAAAATATGACCGCAGGCGATTCCTCAGCACGCTAGCTTTGCCTACGTACAAAACCTTTTCCTGAGAATCTTTCATCAAGTACACTCCTGGCGTATCAGGAGTTAGCCTCAATCGGTGTTCAAATAAAGAGGTGGACATAAGTCCATTATATAAGGAAAGATAATCCTACTAAAGCCGCTATCACAATTGATCCCATTATGGATATTTTGACCAGTTCAGCTTTAACATAATTATGTGCCAATGCCGTACTTGCAGGCCTGCCAGAGGTCCGCTGCAATGATTCGGGAGTCCTTGCTGGAGAAACAACAGCCGACTCGCGACTTGGAACTGTCTGATCCACTGCTGTAGCACTCTCTATATCAGTACTTTCAATCGTACTCTTCAGAGTCGGAGATGGAGAACCATTCTTATTTTGACGTCGTCTTCTCTGACCTAGCTGGGATTGCCTCGCAGCTACCCGTCGACCTCTACCTGGCATTTTACAGAGCCCCCTGGGTACTATGTTAATTATAATTAGGTATTAATTAATCTTGAGTATACTATATAGCTTGCTTTTACAATACCCGCAACATCAGTCAGCCACAACCCGTGGCACGTTCGCTTCTTCTTCACGAGTTTCATCCGATGCACGCGGATGGCTCTTTTCATATTCTTCATGTAAATGGGCATTAGTCAAATGCGTATACACTTGCGTAGTGGATATACTTGAATGACCCAATAATTCTTGGACATGCCTCAGTGACGTGCCATTTTGTATGAGGTGACTTGCAAAGCTATGCCTTAGAGTGTGCGGGGTAATCTTCTGAGTGATCCCTGCACGCTTACTATAGTTCTTCAATATATTCCATATCCATTGCCTAGTTAGCCGCTCTCCACGATGGTTAACAAATAAGCCGGATTCGGTCTTATTAGCACCGAGCAAGAGACCTCTAGTAGTTCTAAGGTAATCATTAAGCTGAGATTGGGCTCTTGGATGCAGAAATACCAACCGCTCTTTTGACCCTTTACCCCAGCATCGTATATACGATTCTTTTAAATCTATATCCTGTATGTTAATAGAGACAAGCTCGGTCACTCTCAGGCCTGTCGCATAAAGCAATTCTAATATCGTGGCATCCCTATGACTCTCCGGACCACCCGATTTATTTGCTTCCTCAAGGAGACTATTTACTTCGTCTACCGTAAGACACTTAGGAAGTGTCCTTCCAACTTTAGGAGAACCCATGGATTCTGTCGGGTCTTCTTTAATATCGCCATTAGCCATCAAAAACCCAAAGAACGATTTTACGGACGCCACTTTCCTAGCTGTAGTCGTATCACGATATCCTCTCCGTTGTCGAAGGTCATTTATATATTCGTTCAATAATCCGATCTCAACGGAACCCCACTCAACATGCCCATTCGTAGAAACCGTCGATGTTTCCCTTGTATAATCTTCGAATTGAGTCAAGTCATTTCTATAGGCTTCAAGAGTATTAGTTGAAAATCCTTTCTCGACAACGAGATGTTGTAAGAATGAGGTAACTAAAGCATCCATTCGACATCCCTTCTAAATAAACTGTACATGACAGGTCTAAATATTGCTTGAGTACAGCCGATTCTAGCATAGGGTAACTCATTGTTATGAGAGGAATGAATACGGAAATTGATCAATCTGAAGTGGCCTTAAATCTTCAGGTAAGAACTGTTAGATATCCTTAAAACGTTGATCTCGCCAATTAAGAGCAGATCTCAGGCCTTCACGTTGCTTGATTGTATTGAACTCTTCTTGTTCAGGACTAATGCTAAGATCGAAATGAGTCATCAGCTCTAGATTTTGTTGTATGGCTAAAAGAAAGCCTTGAGATTCAAGCGCTCGATTAACAGAAATTTTAGATAATTTGACCCCTATCTGGGGTAACAAGCAAATCTTACGGGCTATACGCTCACATTCAGAGATTAAATCATCGTGTTTTACTACCCTCCCTACCAATCCTATGCGAGCTGCTTCATGAGCATCAACAGTATCACCAGTCAGAAGCAACTCTTTGGCCATTGCAAGATTAGTGCTGAATGGTGTGATCAATAGCGGCGGTCCAACTCCGGCCCTTATCTCCGGCTCACCCAGAATAGCATGTTCTGATGCAATCTTGATATCACATATCTGAACTAGCTCACATGCACCGCCCAATGCATATCCGTTCACAGCTGCTATGACTGGTTTCCCCAAGTTCCACACCATCATAAAGGTGTCAACAAATGTCTGTAGATGCTCACGCCATTTTTCAGGTGTGACTTCCTCAGGGCTGGGATCATCTGAAGACCTTTCGATATCAAATCCTGCAGAGAAGGCCCTACCAGCACCAGTGAGGATTACCACCCTCACATCGGGATCCACTTCAACAACCTGCATAATCTCCCTGAACTCGGACAATAATTGGGAGTTAAGAGCATTTAGTTTGTCTGGACGATTTAAAGTTATGTAGGCTATCGAATCGTTATTATCGTATGTAATGCACTGAAAAGCCAAAAGCGTCCTCCCAGAGTATGTACCGTTAATTCAAGATCCAACCGGTCAACCACACATTGCACTAATGACTATACACCTGTACTAAGACCCTTCAATTATCTCGATATATTCCACAACAATATCTTGTTGTGGCGAAGAAGTCTCTCTACTAAACCTACTACGTTCCACAGGCACTTCGGCAATAGCATCTATGATTTCCATTCCCTTGGAAACTTGTCCAAATATAGTATATGCAGGAGGTAGGCCAACATCTGAACCATGCACAATAAAGAACTGACTACCATTGGTATTGGGACCAGAATTCGCCATCGCTACAGTTCCTCGATTGTATGCCCTTGATACAACTTCGTCTGCAAAACGATATCCTGGACCACCTGTTCCATCACCTTTAGGGTCGCCCGTCTGAATCATGAAATCTTTGATAACCCTATGAAATTTAACACCGTTATAAAATCCCTCTTTAGACAAGAAAACAAAATTATTCACGGTTACAGGTGTCTCCGAAGAGAATAAATCAATTGTAATATCCCCTTTGGACGTTTTCAGATAAGCGGAATATGATAAGTCTGGCGATATGATCATCGACGGGGGAGCACTGTAGCTCCGAGGGCCTGCAGGAACAGCAACTTGTTGCTCAGAAAAAGACTCACTTTGGGACTCCGCACTAGCAGGAGTTCCCTTATCCTTATTTGCCACATTAGCAACTGATTGGCCTTTTTCACGAATGTCCTTAATGATATTTGACTTGCCCAGCTTTCCTTCTTCATCCAAACCAGTCAACATATCACAGCCAGTTGTACCCAACCCTACCAAAACAAAAGCACTAATAAATATGATCATGAAGCCATTTTTCATTGTTAGACACCCTTTTCCATTATAAGTTCTATATCCTTCCACCAAGAAAGGCAATTAAAGTCATATGCAAAATGTCACTGAAGAAAAAAGACCCAGTTAGAACTAACTAGGTCTTCCATCTACCAATACAAAACCATCATAAGATTAATATGGCCTTGTGATTTTAGCTATCTCCTTAAGTTTTTCCAGCGTAAAATCTGGTGACTGACAAACGCTAATAGTCTTTTCCTCGTATTCTGCTATCGTAGCGACCATGTCAGGGATAGCGTCGGCCAGTTCGAATGGGATATGGGATACTCCATGCTTATCTCCATGAAGGAGATCACCAGTCTTCACAGTAAATCCGCCGATACCAACTGGATTACCGATATCTATAAGATGAACGTACCCATGAGACACAGATACATCCTTTGCAAAGAAATTAAAATCCAATGCTCGCACTTCATCAAGGTCACGAACGGTACCGTCAGTTATAACACCAACAGCGCCTAATGCTTTATGGATATTTCCCTGGACTTCACCCCAATAAGCTCCAAATGGAGGGTTATCTATATCATGCAGTACTATAAAGGTCGGTTTAGGAACTGAAGCTATTAAATCCCACCAATCTTCCCGAGCTATAGGTGTCCCAGTGGGCTCATTAGCGCTAATCACACCAGTGACAGCATACCCTACTGTGGCCGGCATATCCGGAAATATGGATTTTATCTCAGGCAGCATAAACCCCTGATTCTTTGGACGATAATTCAAACCTTCTATTGCGTTACAAATACTTGGACCATCAATGGCCTGCAAAGCCTTAAACGTGGATTCACTAACACTCTGATACAAGACAAACCTCCTATAAATATTTCTATCGGGCCAGTATCAAGCTAGAACTTTCTTAATCGCTACATTTAACCAGAACTACCAGAAGGATTTACTATCTGGCGTGTTCTAATAATTTGATCTGCGTGTTCCTGTACATGTCGAGCAAGATACTCGAAAACTCCCCCAGCAGTAATCGGATTATCTTCACCTCTATGGCCGATTCGATCCAAATTCTGTTCATTAATGCTTGTTAAGACATTAATTGCACTTTCATTCTCTCGTTTAACTCGCCCTATTAGTTTATTGAGTGGATCACCTGATTTATCATCTACAGCTGCCGATCTAATATCGTTCTCGACCTCAGTTCTGGTGATATTAGGATTATCATTCTCAGTGATAACTACCGCCTTTCCAGACCAAAACACCTGTATCTCTGCTATATGCGCCAATAATTGAGACACACTCCACTCTCCTGGAGATGGAACCGTCCGTGCATATTGCTGATCCAATCCCTGAATCGCACTTTCCACGGACACCAATGCTTCCTCCAGTAAGGTTTTTAAATTTGTTGTCTGGTCTTGCGACATAACTGATCCGACTATCGTGATTCTAATCCAGTTCGTGCTCCTAGGCTTAACATACCGCACACGAGGTTTTCTGCCGGATAGAGGATACCAGAAAGTTGTCTGAGCGGGAAGGATATTAACAGAAATTTATATGTCGCAATAGTTTAGCGAACCGTAGGAACTAACATCCAAGTCAATCTGATTCAAGTTGACTCCATGCTGAGTCCCTGACTTTTCTCATTATATCCTGCAAAGGTATTCCAGTTTCCAATGATAAACCTCTGCAGTCTTCGTACTCGGGAGACACGTCTACTACCACACCATCCAAAAATTTTAGTTTAACGTCTGCATCTCCCAGGTCTGTAGATATACGACGAATCTCTCTCTTCGCGACATACCGCTCAATTGCACGTCTTCTAACGCCCAGCGTACTAGTTTCCCGTAATATCAGCTCTACAGCCAGTGATTCAATCTCCAAGGGGACTAATGCTGATAATATGACACCGGGACGATCTTTTTTCATTTGTATAGAAGTGAACCACACATCCAACGCTCCCAGTCCAAAAAGCCTTTCTTTAGCGTATCCGAGCGTCTCGCCCGAAGAGTCGTCTATATTAGTTTCTAACAACACACTGCCCGATTTTGTGACAACTGATTCGGAACTAATATCCCCTAACCATACCCTTACTATATTTGCGAAGCTTTCAGGGTCCTTGCCCCCCAATCCCACTCCAATATCTGAAACGGAAAATTCAGGTCTCACGAAGGTTGCTAATCCAGTAATAATCGCTGCTCCAGTGGGCGTTGTAAGTTCGCCTATGTTGTCATAAATCTCATTATCAGCGACAACTGGAGCCTTTACTTGAGAAATTATCTGCAGTGTTGCCGGAGCTGGATTCGAATAACCTCCAGGCCTAAT
The DNA here is from genome assembly GCA_027249445.1 of Dehalococcoidia bacterium. Taxonomy (GTDB): domain Bacteria; phylum Chloroflexota; class Dehalococcoidia; order Lucifugimonadales; family UBA3495; genus UBA3495. The sequence goes on from JAPNTN010000138.1 coordinate 14,295, forward strand.
TGGTGGCCTAGACGACCCCAAGACCAAGGGAGATGCATAAACACTCTCTACACCTAAATAATCCAGACATATGCAGACGCCTACTACATCAACTATAGTATCCAGAGTTCCAAGTTCATCTAACTCTATTTCTTCTAAAGTATGTCCATGAACTCTACACTCCGCATCCCAAAGAATGTGGAATATTCTTAATGATGAGCTTTTAACAAATTCCGAAAGACTACTGTCAGATATTATCTCCAACATTGCAGCTGCGGACAGATTCCCGGTATTATCTAATACCACATCAACTTTGGTGCCGCGAATCTCATTACGGAAACCTTGTGCTGATTCAACATGGAACCCTGACACAGAAAGCTTATTTAATTGAGTTGCTATTTCCTCTAGTGGCACTCCCAAGTCCACAAAGGCGCCAAGAAGCATATCACCACTAGCACCGCCAATTGATTGTATATATGCTACTTTCAACTTACCCTGAACTCTTGCCAGTATCCCGGCCTATCTGGGCATTAAGACTGCCTGAGCGCAATCCTGCCAAATCCAGAGATACCCACAAATACCCCAAGCTTTTAAGATATTCGGTTATCTTTTCACGATTCACAATTATAATTTCCATTTCCTCAGGGACCACTTCTATTCGACATACACGATCATGATGTCTTGCACGAACCTGATTTAATCCTAGATCTTTTAAAAAATCCTCTGCTCTTTCGATCATTTTGAGGGTTGTAACATTAACCGGTATGCCATAGGGAACCCGAGAAGACAAACAAGGCTGTGCTGGTTTGTCCCAGACAGATATGCCTAGGTAGTTGGCCAGTGCTCTTACATCCGCTTTTGTAAATCCCGCATCAACCAAAGGGCTTCTCACTTGATGCTCAGAAGCCGCTTTCAGCCCAGGTCTGTAGTCTCCAAGGTCATCTTTATTAGCTCCATTAACAATCCACTGATAGCCCTCATCCCTAGCTAATGTGTGTAACTGGCTATATAACTCGTTTTTGCAAAAGTAACACCGTTGCGGAGAATTTTCGGTATAGCCCGGTTGGTCCATTTCATTAGTTCTAACGATACGATGATCTAAATGGAATTCGCTGGCTGTCAACTTTGCTTCTGATAATTCCCGTTCGGACAAAGCAGGGGATACAGCCGTGACTGCTAACGCCTTGGGTTTCAACACTTTATCAGCAACGACGGCGACCAAAGTACTGTCAACTCCACCAGAGAAAGCTGTGACAACCGAATTGAGCCCGGATAATTCAGACTCTAACCTACTGAGCAAAACCTCTGGCGCTCCCATAATACCTTCCTTCTAAACTATGCAAAATAACAATTTCATGGGGTATATCCCAAATGGTTACAGACAAAACGTAATGCAATTATATCAACGTTTAACGAAAACGATAGAATGCTTATAATAGACCTGTGAACTTGTACTACATTGGGAAGCGTAGTACTATGACTCATTACAATTGCGTGAGTAAGAAGGGCTTCAAATAGCCCTCCGACTCACTAGTTAACCCAATAGTGGAGAGTTATACATGACCGCTAGAAATTACGATCTTGCTGTAGCTATTGGCGGAGAAGCAGGTCAAGGAATCGCAACCCCTGGCGATATATTGGCAAGGATTTTCGTTCGCCGAGGATTGCATCTTAACGCTTATAACGCATACCAATCAATCATCCGCGGTGGACACATATTTTTGACCGTAAGAGTCAGCGACGAAGAGTGCCCCACCCACGGTGACAAATTAGACATCCTTCTTTGCCTGAACCAAGACACTATGGACCGTCATCTCCATCTAATGGGTCCAGGCTCCAAGGTAATATACAATTCTGACACGATCGAACCCGGAAAGGCGGCAGAAGGTGTAGGGTTATGCCCAATACCAGTAAGCGAACTATCGGAAAGTCGCAATAGATTGATCCAGAACACTATTGCAGTAGGAGTAATGAGTGCCTTAGTAGGGCTCGAATTTGAAACTCTAGAAGACAGCCTGTCCCTTAGATTCCAAAGACAGGGCGAAAAAATAGTAAGTGAAAACGTAGGTGTGGCTAGAGCAGGGTACGATTATGCGAAAGCCAATTTTGAAACCTTCCCAGATTTATTGCCAACTGGCGAAAAACCCTTAGGAGTATGGGCAGGAAACGACGCAGTCGCAATGGGAGCCGCCGCTGCCGGAGTAAAGTTCTATGCCGCGTACCCTATGAGTCCTTCAAGCGGTATCCTGCACTGGATGGCACAGAACGCCCGTAATCTAGGCATAATGGTCAGACAGGTAGAAGACGAAATCGGAGTTGCAAACATGGTGATCGGTGCAGCTCACACTGGAGTAAGAGCAATGTGTGGAACCTCTGGCGGAGGATTCGCACTGATGACAGAAGCAGTTGGAGCTGCTGGAATGATGGAAATACCAGTAGTATACGTTGATGTACAACGTGCGGGGCCATCTACTGGAGTACCTACCAAGACCGAGCAAGGAGACCTTTGGCAAATACTTGGTGCTAGCCAAGGTGATTACGAAAGGTTTGTAGTCGCTCCAAAAGACGCTCTAGACGCTTTCAATACCATGCCAGAACTATTTAACCTGTGTGATAAAGCACAGTGTCCCGGTCTCGTACTAATCGACCTTCTTATAGGAGAAGGCAGGTTCTCATTTGACCCAGATGACGTAGATATGCACCCTGGCATAGACCGAGGAGAGCTAATCACAGAAGGTACCCTTAGCGGTGAAACATACCAGAGATATAAAGATACAGACTCAGGAATATCGCCAAGGGCCATAGCCGGATTGGAAGGCTATGTTCATGTCGTGGCGACAGATGAACATGATGAAGATGGAATATTGATCAGTGATGAATTTACAAACCCCCACAAGCGTCGCCAGATGGTTGAGAAGAGAGCCAGAAAATTCCAGAACGTAATAGATGATGTAGCTCCTCCAGAACTGGAGGGTGAGAAGAATGCCGACGTCACTCTCATAGGATGGGGGTCCACCTATGGGGTTATAAAAGAGGCGATAGCTCAACTGGCTGATCAGGGAGTTACTGTGAACCATTTACCTGTTAAATGGATCATACCCCTACATGGTGATGCCATAGTAGACATTTTATCCTCATCTAAAAAGACGATAATCATAGAAAATAACTACTCTGGACAATTTGCCAGATATTTAAGAAGTGAGACAGGATTCGCTCCAGACGGCCACATCAGGAAGTATGATGGCGAGCCATTCATGCCGCACCATATTGTCGATGGCGTTCTCGAGCAAATCGCAGGCAAAACAAATCACTATGTACCATACCAAGAAGTCATAGTTTAACAAGGAGACTCAATATGACCAGCACTCCAAAAGTATCTGACGGAGAACCCGTAGTACAACTGACCGCTAGAGATTTCAAAGGTAAAGCAGACCCAGACTGGTGTCCCGGGTGTGGCGATTTTGGAGTCCTAAATAGTCTTCAGCGGTCCTGCGCAGAACTTGGGATGAAACCACACGAAATTCTTGTAGTAAGTGGCATTGGGTGTTCATCCAATTTACCTGGATATATAAATGCCTACGGCATGCACACTCTTCATGGAAGATCCCTGGCCTTTGCCACCGGAGCGAAGATGGCCAATCATGAACTTAATGTCATTGTGACAGGAGGAGATGGTGACGGGTATGGTATCGGTGGCAACCATTTCACACACACTGCCCGACGCAACGTTGATTTGACCTACATTGTAATGAACAACCAGATCTATGGATTAACTACAGGTCAAATATCTCCCACTAGCCGAGACGGCATGAAAACGAAAAGTACTCCCTTTGGCAGTGTAGAAATGCCTATAAATCCGATTACCTCTTCCATTATGAATGGAGCGACATTCGTCGCCCGGGGATACAGTGGCGATGTACGTCACTTGAACGAGCTCATCAAGGAAGCTATCCAACACAAAGGATTTTCACATATAGATGTATTCAGTCCCTGTGTAACTTTCAATCACGACAATGGACATCCCTTTTTCAAAGATCGTGTAACTAAACTAGAAGACGAGAATCATGACACCTCCGACTGGAAAGCAGCTTGTGAAAAAGCCATGGTGTGGGGTGACCAGATCTACACTGGTGTGTTTTTCAAGGTAGAAGCCCGCGAGAGTCTAGGTGACCGTGAGCCTGTGCTAGAACGAGAAGGACCGCTCGCTAAAAGATCGCTGGGTCTCAGTAACGAACAAGCTGATAAGCTGATTAAAGCAACAATGTAAGTATCCACTTACCAAGATTCACTGTAAATAGACCCGCCTTAAAGGCGGGTCTATTTACAGATACAGACTTTTTTTATGAAAAATACTTCGCTTATAAATCGTGTTGCCAGTTCCCTACCGTTTTATTACGGCTGGGTAATCGCCGGCAATAGCATAGCTATAAGTCTTTCAACAAGAACAATTATGGCCGTAGCCATGCTTTCCGTATTCGTCGAACCGATGACACGCGAATTAGGCTGGTCTAGAGGAATGCTATCCACCGCGGTGAGCCTGGGTGGATTATGCGCAGTCGTAACATCGCCCATATTGGGAAGATGGTTGGACCGGTATGGTAGTGGCGCAATTATCGGCATCTCCTCACTTCTTACTGGCTTACTTGCTATCGGTTTAGGATTCGTCAGCAATCCAGTTGCGTTCTATCTATTTTATGTCCCAGGGCGAATGATTTTTTCAGGGCCTCTAGAACTCGGATTACCAACAGCTCTAAGCAACTGGTTCATTCAACGGCGGGCAAAAGTGTTAGCGATAGACTCTATTGCCAAAGGTGCAGGCTTGGCTATGATGCCATTCATAGCACAGCTTTTCATCGTGGGATGGAACTGGCGTACAGCTTGGATATTTTTGGGAATATGGACCTTAGTACTAGGGGTAATTCCATCCCTAATATTGGTATCCCGTAAGCCTGAAGACATGGGACTCGAAGTGGACCCAGTAAAACCCTCAGCGGATAATGATTCTATTAAAAACAATACATCTGTGCTCACTGCGTCGAACGAAGTCAATTTGACCGTCCATCAAGCTATCAGGACACGATCGTTTTGGATACTCGCAATCTTTTCAGGCCTAGGCCTTATGGCTCAGGCAGGTATCAGCCTACATCAGGTAGCGCATTATATAAACCTAGGATTACCTACTACATCGGCCGCTCTGACCGCAAGCACTTTCGCGATTGCACAGATCCCAGCAAGCCTATTCTGGGGGTCATTAGGAAGAAGAACAGCTGTAAGATATTTACTGGCTGGATCAGCCTTCATACTGGCATTAGGTTCTATTGCAAGTATCGTGAGCACCACAATCCCGACGAGCATACTCGCTTCCTTTACGGTAGGATTTGGTGTGGGCGGAATACATTTGCTAATAAGACTCGTATGGGCCGATTATTACGGTAGGGAACACCTAGGCAGTATCAGAGGCCTAACAATGGCTGCTCAAATAGGGGGACAGGCGATAGGCCCTGTCCTTTCCGGATTTATGTTCGATTATTTGGGAAGTTATTCATGGCCCTTTGTCATTTATGCCGTTTCAGTGTTGCTAGCGGGCATCGGAGTATTATTCGCAACACCTCCTCAACCACCTGAGGAGCCCAAATCTAACTGAAGTTATACTAATTTAGGCATTACTTCTTTAGCGAATAAATCCATTGACCGGAGAACCTTTTCGTGGGGCATCCCTCCAAAATCGAAATTACACCCAAAATAGTCAATGCCGATTTTCCTGAACTCATTGATTTGTGCCACACATTGTTCAGGTGTCCCGATAACAGCCCGGTTTTTATTAAGGTATTCATAAGTTGCAGGTTGTTCTGACCGTGAAGATCTCCAATCCTCTATTTTCAAGTGCAATTCACTGCCAGAGGGAATATTATTTCTCCACTGCATAATGTCGACGACCCAGTTCAAACGCTCTCTAGTATCGTCTATCGCCTGTTGTTCTGTTTCAGCTACATAACAGTATCTGAAAAAAGGTATGTCAGACACTGGAACATTGAACCCAGCATCTACAGATTTAGCTGCAAACCTCTGACATAGATCCAATGCATC
>JAPNTN010000139.1:0-4743 GCA_027249445.1 Dehalococcoidia bacterium
TATTGTGGCTACGTACGAATGTTCGAAATGTGGTATGTCCGTTAACGCATCCTGCGCGAAGTGCGACACGCCGCTGGTTAATGCCGTTATAAATACGGCAGACGGAAGAGAAGTACAGGTATCGCAGTGTTCAAATGATCACGGTAAGATAAAATCGCCTTTGTGCTGCGGTCAGGATATGGCCTGCACCGTTTAGTCGATCTGAGGACCCAGTTACCTATCATTACATATTTATCACTACAACACTAAGGAGTATACAAGCATGGCAGAAACGGATATTCAGTTAATGGCTCACTTGATGAGGCGGGCCGGTTTTGGTGCAACTTATGAAGAACTTGAGCGTAGAGCGGCTATAGGGTACGAGGAGACTGTAGAACAGTTGCTTCACCCTGAAAATGAAAAAGATCTGACTATGGATGTTATGCAGAGATATATGCATGGTTGGAGAGACATGAATAGTATCATGGCCAATCAGGCATATTGGACCTATCGGATGGTCAACTCGTCACGTCAACTCGAGGAAAAATTGTGTCTATTCTGGCACGGGATTTTCTGTGTGGGTGACTCCAAATGTATGGCTGCGAACCAGATACTTGTCCAGCTTAATAATTTTAGAAAAGATGGGCTCGGGAACTTCGAGAATTTACTTCTAGGGTTGTCAAAGGATCCGGCTATGCTTTATTACTTGGACAATCAACTTAGTCATAAAGAGGCAGTCAACGAGAACTGGGGTAGAGAATTACTTGAATTGTTCTCAATGGGTGTAGGTATGGATGGGCAGGCGAACTACTCGGAAGATGATGTTAAGGCGTGTGCTGAGGCATTCACTGGGTGGACTATTGGAAATGCTATACCGAGATATCCGTACGGTCGTTACGATAATACTTTCTTATACAATCAATACGATCACAGCGAAGATGACAAGAGCTTCTTAGGGGAAAGTGGTAATTTTAATGGCGACGATGTTGTCAAAATCATTGCTAAGCAACCTGCTACAGCACGGTTTATCTCTCGTCACCTTTACAACTTTTTTGTAGCAGATGAGCCGCAAGTCCCTGCATGGCAGACTACGGAGCCTCGTGATCCTGAAGCAATTGAATTGCTTGAAAAGACTTATTTTGAATCTGGGTACGAAATTAGAGCGATGCTCAGAGTGTTATTTAATTCCGATTTCTTTAAAAATGCACGATTCGCTAAAGTTAAGAGCCCTACAGAAGTAGTTATAAGCACCCTACGGCTGAGAGGGGATTTCACGATTCCAATGCCTAAAATCTATGATCCTGCCTTGGAGATACGGTATATGGGGCAAGATCTTCTTAACCCGCCAACTGTCGAAGGATGGCATACAGGGAAGGAATGGATAGATAGTGGGACTCTAGTCGAAAGAGTAAATTATACCTCCGGTGAAATGGGAGATATTAACAGCCCCGGTATCCGATCGATTATTAACCGGGTTGCTGAGCAGGGTAGCAGTATTACGGCAGAACAAATGTTGGATGGCTGTTTGGAAATGTTAGGTGGATACAGCCTGACTGATGACACTAGGACACTGCTCTTGGAAAATGCGGGGAAAAACGGTGACATATCGACAGGATCTGACGAATTTGCAGAGCAAGTTGGTGAGACACTACAGCTGATTGTGTCAACACAGGAGTATCAGTTCACCTAACATAAAGTTGTTATGGTAAAAGCTAAAGCAAACTAGGAAAATTAACTGTAATTAATCAGGAGAAACATTTATGACGTCTACCAATCAAGACCCGGTGTTGGTTGTTCTGCAACTGTCCGGTGGCAACGATATATTAAATACCGTGATTCCTTATAATGATCCACTGTATGTCGATAACCGACCCAACGTTAGGATACCGACTGATCAGGTGATACCGATTAACGATAACCTGGGATTCAATCCGAATATGGCTCCACTTAAGCCACTGTGGGATGAGGGCCATATGGCAATCGTCCAAGGGGTTGGGTATCCGAATCCCAATAGGTCGCATTTTAGATCAATGGACATATGGCATACATGCGAGCCCGATAAAATCGCTGAAGAAGGGTGGCTAGGTCGTGCTATAAGAGATTTGGATCCGAATAAAGAGAATGTACTGACTGGTGTTAATTTCGGTAGAGGCCTACCTAGAGCATTAGCGGCACCGGGAGTTCCAGTAGCATCTGTAGGTAGTCTTGAGACTTATGGGGTATTAACGAGTATCGAACAGGAAGAGAAACGATCAGAAGCTCTTAATATTTTCTCCAGGATGTACTCACCGACTATGGGTCAGGGGCCTGTGTTTGATTATTTGTCCCAAAACGGTATGGATGCATTGACGGGTGCCGATATATTGGCAACTGCTCCGGGTAAATATTCGTCGTCAGTAGAGTACGGTGCAAGTTCTACCTCACAGTATATGAGAAATATAGCTCAGGTACACTTAGCTGGTTTAGGGACGCGTATCCTGTACACCACTGCGCCCTACAATAGTTTCGATACTCATGCTACTCAAATGACGGCCCACGCGAACCTGATAACAGATGTTTCTACGATGGTAAGTGATTTTTATGCTGATCTAAAGGAGCATAATGCTAGTGAAAATGTCCTGCTTCTAGTCTTCACTGAATTTGGTAGAAGGGTTCATGATAATGGTTCAGGTACTGATCATGGGTCTGGTGGAGCTGCTTTCTTGTTTGGGGACAAAGTAAAGGGCGGACTGTACGGAGAATACCCTTCACTTGAGGCAGATAAGTTGCTCGATGGTGACTTGCATTTCAATAACGATTTCAGAGGATTATACGCAACGATATTAGAAGACTGGTTTGGCTTGGATGCTCAACCGATCGTAAACGGTAGTTTCGAAAAGATGGATTTCATAGCCAAATAACGCCTGATTGATCAGAAAACATTTTCAAAAATCTAGCTGTTGCTTGTCATAGTGTGATCGCAGCATGCGCAATAGTAGAGGTAAATAATGACTACAGAATATAGAGTACATGGTGCCACCTTTAGGTATACTCATACGATCGGTAGAGGAGAGGAAGCGGGGACTGGGTTTAAAAACCCGGTAGCCGTGGCTATAGGGGCAGACGATGTAATGTACGTAGTAAGTAGAAGCTACGACTATAGGGCCGATGCAAAACGTATAACGGTATGCACCGTTAGGGACCAAGATTATATAGGCGAAATAGGAAACGCTGGTCGGCTTGGTGGAGATATGATGGATCCGGGAGAATCTGATATAGATGGATCTCTTATTTGGCCAACAGCCATAGACTTAGATTCTAATGGAAATCTATATGTCACTGATGAATGGCTCAACCGAGTTGCTATTTTCTCGTCTGATGGAGACTGGCTTGGATCTTGGGGAAGCAATGGTTCTGGAGAAGGTCAGTTTGATAAACCGTCAGGTCTAGCAATCGACTCAGAAGACAATCTATTCATTGTCGACACCGGTAATGACCGTATCCAGAAATACAGTAAAGATGGGAAAATGCTCGCGCAATGGGGAGAGCATGGTTCCGGAGAGGGCCAGTTTGATATGCCGTGGGGTATCACCATTGATTCACAAGGCGATATTTATGTCGCCGACTGGCGTAACGACCGAATCCAAAAATTCGATAGCTCCGGTAATTTCATTTCATCCCTCGGTACTACTGGAGATAAGGAAGGCGAATTTAACCGCCCTACAGATATAGCGGTAGATAAAGAAGGATTGCAGTACGTTGCAGACTGGGATAATGATAGAGTGCAAATCTTCGACCAGCATGGTGATTTCATAACTATGCTTACTGGAGATGCTACCCTTTCTAAATGGGCAGAAACAAAATTGGATGCGAATCCTGATATGCGTTTGCAGAGAGAAATAGCACAAGGCCTAGAGAGGGAAAGGCTCTTCCGAGGGCCTATTGGTATAGAAGTAGACGATGAGAATCGACTATTTGTGGTTGACTCCCAAAGAAACAGGGTGCAGATATACAGGAAAATCGATCCCACTTTCGTTGGGTTGTACGACGGCGGTAGGCTTTAACATAAGGTCGGATCGGGGGTGGGCAGTATAACTGTGAATCCTCCTTAAATAATCACTCCTACTCTCCGTTATGAGAAAGACATAAGACCAGAGTAATGTGCTAGGCATGTTAGTCTGGTCTTATAGATTTGACAGCATGTTAAAAATTTCAGTTGAGGCTTATGAGTAAAGGAAAATTTAAAATATGTATAGTGGGACTAGGCTGGTGGGGGAAAGTTATGGTTACCCGCCTTTGCGAATCGAATGTAGTGGAGATTACCGCTCTGGTTGACCCGTATCCGGACACAGAAATAACTCAACGTGCAGCTTCTCTGCATATAGATATAGTACCTGATTTGGATACAGCTATACTCAGTCACGAGGTTGACGGTGTAATACTATGTACTCCTAATTTATTGCACTTGTCACAAGTGGAATTCTTGGCTTCAAATGGAAAACACGTTTATTGTGAGAAACCGTTATGCCTTACGAAAGCCGATGCAGAAAGAATGGTCGCTTCGTGTAACCGTGCAGGTGTGTTGTTAGGAGTAGGCCATGAGCGTAGGTACGAACCTGCGTGGTCCAAATTAAGAGAACTTGTAGTTAATGGCGATTTGGGAACCATAATGTATGCGGAAGGTCATTTTAGTCATGACAAGTTGTCCGGATTGTCTACGGATAATTGGAGAGCGGATCCGGCAGTTGCACCTGCCGCAGGAATGACAGGAATGGGAGTCCATCT
>JAPNTN010000140.1:0-3275 GCA_027249445.1 Dehalococcoidia bacterium
GAATGTAAATTTCAAATAGATCGATTTAGGTCATGCGGTGCTGATGCTCCTGTCGTAGCTTTCCCTCATGGGATGGACCAAAGTGCTGTGGTCAGTACGATAATGGCACTAGGAAGGATCTAGGGAAACAATTATGTTAGTTGGAGTTATATCAGATACTCATTCTGCAGGGTCAGGCAGAGACCTACCGGAAACGATATTGTCTCATTTGTCTGGTGTCGACCTTATCTTGCATTGTGGGGATCTCGAATGTCTAGGGGTTCTTGATGTATTGGAACAAGTTGCACCGGTTTTGGCGGTAAGAGGATACGAAGATCCGATCGAACCAGGCGATAGGTTAGCTAATGTGACCAGGGTTGTGAAAGTTGAGTCAGTTTCGATTGGAATGGTTCACGATATTCAATGGCCAATAAAAGGTATTCTGACTAACGCTGATGGTACTGAATTGGTCTTTGAGGCTAACGATGTAGCAAAGATCGTTGCAAAAAAGTTTGGAGATTCGGTAGATCTAGTGCTTTTTGGAGACACTCATGAAGAGTTGGTTTGTGAACAGGAGGGAGTCATGTTCTTGAATCCTGGAAGTCCTACCTATCCGGGTAGTAAACATGCAGTGGGATCTCTCGGCACTTTAGCAATATTAGATATTAGAGGGAAAGTAATCCAGCCACAAATCATTGATCTAGAGCGTTAGTCTAGGAGAGTAAGTCCATAAATGACGGTATAGAGGATCTTACTCTCCGATAGTTTCAGTTGTTTTTTAATCTGGCGTGCTGCCAATCGCAGGGCTATTAGCTTCATCATCTGCAGCTAATAGCCGGTTAACCGCGCTAAGGTAAGCTTTGGCGCTTGCCACTACGATATCAGTCGAAGCTCCTCTACCTGAGAAGGTCCTGCCTGCACTTTCGATGCGAATCGTAACTGTTCCAATAGAATCGAGACCTTCGCTAATTGACTGTACATTGAAGTCCACAAGTCGGGTTGAGGATCCGATGACCCTGTCTATGGCTTTACAGACGGCATCGACCGGCCCGTTTCCGGTGGAGGCGTCAGTGGAGATACCATCGGGGCCGTGCAGTCTCACAGTAGCGGTTGGTATATCGTGGTCCCCGCTGGAGAAGTGCACCTGATCCAGAGTGTAGCTGATTGGTTCACCAGCTTCCCTTTTTTCCTCATCCATTAAGATTTCCAAGTCACGGTCGGTAACCTCCCGTTTCTTATCTGCTAGGACCTTGAAGGACTCGAAAACATTAGAAATCTCTTCGCGAGATAATGTGTATCCTAGATCTTCAAGACGAGACTGTAATCCAGCTCGCCCGCTAAGTTTACCCAAGACTAGACTGTTACTTGGAACTCCAACTCTAGCTGGATCCATTACCTCATATGTGCTTCTGTTTTTCAAAACTCCATCTTGGTGTATGCCAGACGCATGTCTGAATGCATTTTCCCCTACAATGGCCTTATTTGCTTGAACTGCCATACCCGTAATACGGCTAACGAGACGACTGGCTGGATATAGTTGGGTAGTATCAATGCCCATGTCGATCTGGAAGAGATCCCTACGGGTATCGAGTCCCATAATTATTTCTTCTAAGGACGCGTTTCCTGCTCGTTCTCCGATGCCGTTTATACATCCCTCAATTTGTCGCGCTCCCGCTTCGACGGCAGCCAGGCTATTAGAGACTGCAAGGCCAAGGTCATTATGACAATGGACACTCAAGGTAACGTTCTCAATTCCGGCTACCCGTTCCTGGATGTCCTGCAAAAGGGTCGTAAAATTGGAGGGGATGGCATATCCCACCGTGTCCGCGACGTTGATAGTAGTCGCCCCTGCCCGTATTACAGCTTCCAGCATGTCATATAGATATTGGGGCTCTGTTCGCGTGGCGTCCATGGGGGAAAACTCGACGTCATTACAATATCCCTTCGCACGTTCAACCATGCTGACGGCTAGTTCCATAACTTCTTCTCGATTTTTGCGCAACTGATGCATCACGTGGATTTCTGATGAGGATAAAAACACGTGTATGCGAGGTGCTTGAGCGACTTTAATCGCCTCCCAAGCCTGATCGATATCGTTAGGATGGGCCCGAGCAAGTGAACAAATTTGTGCGTCTTTTACTTCTTTAGCTATATTGTTCACAGCTTGAAAGTCACCAGGGGAGCTTGCAGCGAACCCTGCCTCTATTATGTCGACTCGTAGTCTTTCCAGCTGTTTCGCAATCTCCATTTTTTCTTCACCGGTCATTCCAATACCGGCTGATTGCTCGCCGTCTCTGAGGGTCGTATCTAGAAATCGTACTCTGTTGTTAGCCATTACAATTACTTCCTTTATAACGTAGATTTGTCTGTTACCAAGCGACTAACAAATGGGTAACAGTGCCCCGCAGTCCACCGCTACCAGCCTTGCCAAGACCAGACCGCGATGGTGAACTGCTCTGAACTCCACCTCTTTCTGCATATTAGAACTCCTATATCTGTGTCAACTCCAAATGCCTAAATGTTTCCAGAAGAAACGATATTTACACCTCTTTGGCGTCTAGCCAAGGCATCATGGCGCGCAACTCGCGACCCACTTCGTGGATCTTGCTACCTCTTGCTTCCTCGCGTAGAGGTCTAAAACGAGGGCGTCCTTCGTGATTCTCTGTAATCCACTCTCTGGCAAACGTACCATCTTGTATGTCCGCCAGAACCTTCTTCATATTATCTTTTACATGGTCGTCAATCACTCTCGGACCACGGGTCAGATCGCCATATTCAGCGGTATCGCTGACTGAATAGCGCATGTAATTGAAGCCACCCTGTTGAACTAAGTCCACGATTAACTTCATCTCATGGAGAACTTCGAAGTATGCTATCTCGGGTGGGTATCCTCCCTCAACGAGGGTTTCAAAAGCGGTATTGATTAACGAAGTAATACCGCCACAAAGGACTGCCTGCTCTCCAAAGAGGTCGCTCTCGGTTTCGTCTTTGAAAGTCGTTTCTAAAACTCCGGATTTGGTACAGCCAACACCTTTCGCGTAGGCGAGCCCTATTTGCCTGGCGTTACCTGTTGCGTCCTGGTGGACTGCCAGTAGACCAGGGACTCCAATGCCATCTACAAATTGTTCCCGCATTCTGTGGCCAGGAGCTTTTGGAGCTACCATCATTACGTCGACGTCGGGAGGTGGTACCACTTCCTTGTAGTGGATGCTAAATCCGTGAGCAAACATTAGCGCTGCGCCAGATTTAAGATTGGGTGAGATTTCTTGCCTGTAGATCTCTCCTTGGATATGGTC
>JAPNTN010000141.1:0-3746 GCA_027249445.1 Dehalococcoidia bacterium
CCCGTATACGCATGGTAGAAGCCCGCTTCCCCATCAAGCGTAGTTTCGCCCCCGATTTGTCCCATCACTGCGAGTGAAATCGCCACCATAGCATTTCTAGCGGCCGCGCCTTCCCGCAACGCGCGTCCTCCGCTACGGGGACCTTCGAGATTGCCCGACGAAAGATGTACGCACATCCCAATCACATTATTGATTTGCTCCTCGGTAAGGTTCATTATTTTGGCAGCAGCGATAGCAGCTCCAAATATTCCAAAAACCGGACTTGCATGGAATCCTCTGGACATCACTGTTGGGATATAATCAGCGGCTAAACGCTCCATTACTTCATACCCAGCAGCCACGCCAGTGATAAACTGTTTTCCAGAAGCACTCACTGCCTCGGAGGCCACGAGAGCACCTGGTAGTATGCTTGTCCCAGGATGAGTAAGCATCCGGAAAGTGTCCACCTTACCGCCTGCCATTACCAACTCAGAATTTGCGAATGCTGCCCCACCTTTAGTCACCATCGTTCCATCTACCATTAGAGTAGCGCCAATCTTCACACCCTCCTCTTCGCTCCGAATCAATTCGAGGGCTTGTCGTCCACTCTGAGTCTGGGAACCCAAAAGAACCGATGACATATTGTGCAGGGTGACACCCTTCGCACGATCCACGACTTCATTTGGCAAATCGTCATAACTAAGCCCAGAAACCCATTTCGCTATTTGGCGACTAAGTGACACCATATTATCCCTCTGCTTTCTCAAAAGTATTCTTCTTATTAGTCACAAATCTATTCAATGTAAAGACTATTGAGTTGTTTGAAACTAAACCGCATATTCACCCAGTGATTTTGGATTAATCGGTGTAGCCATATCCTGAACATATGGAAGAACCTTTTCTGCAAATAATCGCAAACTCTTTTCAGCTTTGTCCCTCGGCATCCCACCATAAAATACATGCACAACAACAGTTTCTACACTCATTGAGTCCTGAATAGCTTGGATTCTTTCGATGATCTGGTCAGGAGTACCTATAGGTTGGGTATCCCTCCGTGCCGCAAAACCAGCATCTGCCGCTCCTACATCAGCAGTCTGCCTTTTAAGATACTCTTCATACCCGTTAATACCATCAAAACCCGGATTGTTCCACTCAAAATAATGATGTTGAGCTGCAGTTAGTTGGTTGTAAAAATACTCCCAGCCTTCTTCAGCTTCAGAAGCAGTTTCTGCACAATACATCCAGAGTAACGTTGTCGGTTGATCAGGAGACAAGCCTAATTCATGGCGAATCTTATTGAACCTCTGGACTTGGCTAGTCATATCGTCAAGATTATCGCCTGCCACAAATAACTGTCCCAATCCATTCTGGGCAGCTAGTCTACCAGAAGCTTCAGTGGTAAAGGCAACTTTGATGTTGTTAGTCAGATCACCCTTATGACGTGCCTGAGGCCTAATACTTGTAGGCGGTATATCATAGATATCTCCTTTGAATGAAAACCTCTCCGATCCATCCGCGGCTTTAATTGTGTTAATAACATCGTAAAAGTACTTATGCGATTCCTCAATTGGGTATCCTAAAGACGCATACTCGTGAGGAGCAATTCCTCTACCTATTCCAAGATGAAGACGCCTACCTTTAAGCAAGATATCCAGCATTGATATCTCGTGTGCCAATCTGACTGGATTCCACCATGGCGCCACTATTACAGCAGTCCCAACATCTACCCTATTTGTTCTGCCAGCCCAGTAAGAAAGATACTGTAATGGATTTGGCTGCATAGAATATGCTGACCCATAGTGTTCCGTCGCCCAGATTGAATCAAATCCAAGGGGTTCCACCAGATCTCCCATATAGAGAGTGTTGTCCATATTTTCAGCGTCGGAAACCCTAGGGGGCCGATCATAATCACCATCCATAAGCCGGTCCCAATCATCCTGGTTATATCCGGTTACCATTACTCCACAATGCATTATTCATCTCCTCCGTAATAGCACGATAAGATAAGATTGGTAACTTATTGTTGCAACTTGAAAACAATTACCCGCCAATATATCCCGCCTGAACTACTTATTTCAATAACTGGCAAAACTAATTATTTTTCCGATTCGCTAACTTTATATTTTGTATAATGCTAATATATGTTCTGGCATAGTATAAGCCTCAGCATAATATCACGAATCATAACAGCGCTTTAAATGTTAGATACTATGGCAAATGATCAAAGCTCGCAGAAAACGGAAATATTGAATGTCGGGGGGATTTGAAGTAAATCAACGACTTCAAATAAATGCAGTGACAAAAACTATTAGATATCTGATTATTATGATCACATACCTTACTAGATTTAAAAGAAAGAATGTCCACGAAGAAGGCAAGGATCATTCAGACATATACCCGTTATTCTAAGTTGAATCTGATCTAACCAACAAAGCATTTTATATACAAATAGCGAGGAATCAGCCAGATAACCGATGGAAATTGTTGCTATCCTAATATTTCTAATTATAGTGGCACTCAGTATTGAACTTTTTGCTTGTGTCGTGTATACGACGAGGGCCCCTCTAGAGCGTAAGCGGATATTAGAATATTTTCTAAATTCTAACCTAAAACCCTTTAACAAATTAAGTCAATCGTTTTCTCAAAATAACGTCCTGAGATACAATGAAAACCCGTTTACTGGTTGGTCTCTGAATCCCGAATTTAAGAATATTCACGGGCAAAACATTCATAATGCGCAGGGGTTTAGATCATCCGTAGAATTCTCACCTTCCGATACCGGTATACCGAGAATATACTGTGCAGGAGGAAGTACAACATACTGTACCGATATAGAGAGAAATGAAGAGACCTGGCCTCATTTATTGGGAGAATATCTTAATTTAGAATTCGGGACAGAGGTCGAGGTCATAAACGGTGGGGTCGGCGCGTTTAACACTTTTCAGAGCTACGTTAGGCTGAGCGCATATATAGACCATTTACAGCCAAGTGTTGTAATTATTTACCATGCTAAAAATGACCTGAATTCATTTTCTCATGACACCGTAGATGGGCAAAATGTATTGCCGGATTTTAGTAATTCCATGAAACCCCTAAATATACAGATTATGCGTCATCAGATTAACCGACTTGCTAAAGTCTCATACCTGTTTAAATTAATGGCAATCAAGACCTTAATACCAGCAAACTTTAGCCTATCATCGATATACCACTGTCCTGAAGAAACTAATATTGTGGAGAATTTAGCCAATCGGGTGGATTTATCCATAGTTAAGACCATGCACCGAAATATGATATCTCTTTGCAACAGTAGAAACATACCTGTGATCTACATGACACAGCGAGTGATAGACCCAATATGGAAACAATATATTCAACAAGTTAATACATTGATTAGATCTCTGCATGACCCTAATCAAAATTGCTGGGTATTCGACTTAGATGAGATAATGTCACACAACGACGAATTGCTGGTGGACAAGATGCATTTCAGTCCTAAGGGATGTAAGGTTATTGCAAGACATATTGCAGAATACCTGCATAATTCCAGCATTTTATCTAAGCCAACACACTGAATAGTCTACTTTCAGACTGGCCCCTTCTTGCCTGACTATGTCCTATGCCATACGCCAGAATGGCTCCCTACGTGATATCGTCTCCAATATAGCACTGTCAAAAGGTCTCAACTGATTCTTCTCTGCCAATTCATCAGTATCCCATTTTATTAGCTCATGAACTTTTGGTTTAGAGTAATACAATAGGTAAGT
>JAPNTN010000142.1:0-6772 GCA_027249445.1 Dehalococcoidia bacterium
CGTCGTACCACATACATATCCGACGGAGGAAGTCCTCAATTGAATGCTGGAATAATAAACGTGACAGGATATGCTGGGTGCGAGCTTGCTCGCATCTTATATCAGCATCCAGAGATATCTATCACTACCGTTACAGGGAGAAGTGCAGCTGGCGGGAAATTAGGCGCGGTATTTCCCCATCTGGCAGGGCTAGACCTAACAATAACTTCCGAGCTACAAGGTAGTGTAGACGTCGTGTTTTCTGCCCTACCCCATAAAGCCAGTGCAGAAGCCGTTATACCTCTCGTTAACCAGGGTATCAAGACCATAGACATCAGTGCCGATTTCCGATTGAAAAACAAAGCAGAATACGCTGAATGGTACGGAGTAGAGCATCCAGACCCTTCATTTTTAGAAGACTCCGTATACGGCTTAACAGAAATTCATAGAGATGAAATAAGTGACTGCATACTAACAGCGAACCCAGGATGCTATCCTACGAGCGCAATATTAGGCCTTTCGCCTGCTGTCCACCACAACTTAATCACTTCAGACATAATAATAGACAGCAAATCGGGAGTCTCAGGAGCTGGAAGAAGCTTAGCATTGACCACTCATTATTCTGAGGTAAATGAAAATGTAATGGCGTATTCCCTAAGTGGCCATAGACATTTACCTGAAATAACCCAAGAACTTGGTGCCTTGACCGAAAATATACTCAATATAACTTTTCTCACGCATCTGATTCCTATGACCAGAGGCATTTTAAGCTCATGCTACGCGCCAATAAACCCAGAGAATACCAAGACTGTTGAAGAAATACGCGACATGTACAAGGACTTCTATCAGGATAGCCCCTTTGTTGAAATTACAGATGCCCCGCCTCAGACAAAACATACCCTAGGTAACAACAACTGCCTGATATACCCAACTATAGACGTCAGAACTAACCGACTAATTGTTATAAGCTGTATCGACAACTTGGTAAAAGGTGCTGCAGGAATGGCTGTCCAAAATATGAATATTATGTTTGGCTGGCCTGAAGACCTTGCATTAAAAGCCCTAGCAGTATATCCATAGTTATTGTACAATGCACAACTGTGCCCCGGTCGTCTAGCCAGGTTAGGACGCCACCCTTTCAAGGTGGAGATCAGGGGATCGAAGCCCCTCCGGGGTACCAATAATAGAAGGGGTAATAAAAGACCGCTATAAAAATAGCGGTCTTTTATTACCCCTTCTATTTGCGACTTAAAACAAGATTAATTAACAAGTCATTGATGTTATATTATAAGTCAAACGTTAAATACTAAGGAGTCCAATAATGGCAGGACCAAAAGAAAAACTTGAAGTCAGACTAAATGTAGATCATATACGATTTGCTCAATCAATTATGGAAAAACACGAGATACGAGACGAAGCCAAAGTTCTAAGGATAATCATGGACTATATTATTACCAATCCAACAATCCATGATGAGGTATTTACAGAGGTACGTTGTTTGCGCTGCGGGTAATATATCCGATCGTTCAAGGGATCTCTGATTAAATTCAGAGATCCCTTGAAAAAGCGAATATTTATTTCAAGATCTGATTTTTTAGACCTTGTAAAGCCAGATAATATCCATAGTATCCAAATCCGTATACAGATCCTTTACTCACAGGCTGGATTGTCGATACCGTTCCTCTAGCGGTGGGATTTGAAGCATGCACTTCTATTACGGGAAAACTAACCTGAGCTATTGCTGCTCGCAATACGCCACTACTGGTAGTCCAACCCGCCGGATTAATTAAACAAGCATCCACATCCCCAGAATCATGAGCAGAGTACAAACAATTAACCACCTCTCCTTCAATGTTTGAGTGGAAAATATCAAGCTCAATGCCCAGGTCCAGTCCATATCCATGTATTTCTTTATTAATGTCTTCAAGGGTACTAGTTCCAAACACTTCTACTTGGACTTTTCCTCTCATATTCATTCCAGCGCCTTGAATAACTAATACTTTAGGCATCTACTACTCCATAATAATAATTTTTAAACCCCTATATAAACCAGCACGTCCAAGAGTATAACACTAATGCATCAGGCCAATATAAAACAGCGGTTCTAAGACGGCAGTTGCTCTGTAGGCCTCTTAACCAACGGGGTGAATATTACTGCTGGTAGAATCAATAACAGCCCTGCAAAAGCATTGGCGGACAAGGATAATTGCGTACTAGATTGTAAAGCCACATAGCCTATCCAGATAGCTCCCACTGGAGTCCCAACCCCAATGCAGAAACTCATTAACCCAACCATTCTTCCTCGCATTTCTCTTGGTGCTGACAACATAGTTATACTACTCTGCATAGTTCCAAAACCAGCTTGTCCCACACCTCCTAAAACTAACAGTAGGAATGCTAACGAGTACCACGGAGACCACACGAATACCATTACCATTATAAGAACAGCGGTTGATCCTATCGCAAATATCCGGCCGTGCATTTTCACATTGCGGCTGGCAGCCATGAGACCAGCTCCAGCCAATTGGCCCCAACCTTCGGCTGTAGTTAGAACACCCACTAGGAATGCTCCTACTCCTAGGTTTTCCTTACCGATAACCGTAATATATTGCTGCACCGGAAAAGCTAAGGCATTCATAATTATCGTTATGTAAAGCATCGCCAATAAAGATTGATTACGGAAAGCGTATTTTACGCTCTCGCTCAGGCTTGTCCAAACGGGCTCCATCTGAGATGCAAGCCTCTGGAGATTGGGAATATGTAATCTTGTGATTAAACCAAGAGTGATTATGTGAGCTACCAATACTGTGACATATGCGCCTACATACCCTGTATACGGTAATGCAACAAGCGCCCCACCCAATAGTGGCCCAATCATTTTACCCAGAGTATTGCTTATTTGGTCCACAGAAAGCGCATTAACAATGCGGCCTTCTCCAACTATATCTAGTATAGAAGTTCGGCGGGCAGGATCATCCAATGCTTTAGTAAGCCCCTGCAAACACACCGCCAAATATGCATGCCACGGGAGTATCATGTCCTTTAGTATCAATGCCAATAACGCTACGGCTACAACCGTATTGATGATCTGCGCCACAGCGATGATCTTTCGACGGCTAAATCTATCAGCGACTAAACCAGCAAACAGGGAAAATATTGGTCTCGGAAGATTGTTAAACGCCAGCACTAGGCCAACACTGAAAGGACTGCCAGTAATATCAAATATTAGCCACGTGAGTACAAATAACTCCATGCGGCGACATATCTCGTGAACGCCTCCTACATACCAGATCGCTCTAAAATCACGATCAGCCAAGACTTGGATCAATGGCACATTAGAAGGCGATCTACCTTTCAATAGTTAGGACACTCCAGCACAAATTCAAACCCAATGAAGGTTAAAGAACCCCCATACTGAGACCATAGCGCAACTTGAACTATAATAGTTTATTCGAAAGCCAGCTGAGCATATCTCATAAATATAGTACCAACAGGGACACCTAGGGGAGCATTCGCAACAAGTACCGCTATTACATGGCTTGAACCAGGTGAAGCTGGGTCTTCAATAAGAATTCGCTTGCCCACATTATTTCCAGTCACAATACCCAAATTACGATCTATTTCACCATCAACATAAATCTCGCCATAGTTATCTACGTTAGTCTCAAACCATACCCTCCGACCAGAAACATCCTCCCCACTAACCTGAGAAGGTATAGTAATAGCTATACGATACCATGCGAAAGTAAATCCTTTGGATAGTCGCTCCTGAATGTCGACATCCTTATCCCACCCTGAATCGTCATAATCCACTAACCTAGCCGAACTACTCTCCAATTCAGCTACCAAACCCTGATTAGGTTCTCCAGGAACTAGGCCGCTTGCTCGCCTCCAACCAGTGGTACCAACTGATGATAAATCATTCGAATCTTCCAAATTTAGCACTAATCTAGCCATTGATTATTCTCCTTCATAAAATATCAGATGCGGATGAACCGCTTTACGTGCCTCCCAAAACAAGTCTGATAGAGCCATCAATATACCGATATACTACTACTGGCTCTTAAGATATCGATCTAGAAACTCTATAGTCCGTGGCCAGGACATATCAGATGCCTGTTTGTTATACCTATTAGGTTGCTCAAAATCCATAAACGCATGGTCTGCTCCGGGATAGGTATAGAATTCGTGGCTTTTACCTAACCGGGTCAACTCTGTATCCAATTTTCTCATATCATCTTGAGAAGGATTTTCATCTATTTCACCAAAATGAAACAACATAGGGCATTCGATAGCACTAGCAAGGTCGTATGGAGCATTAGCTCCATTACCTCGCGTTACCCACAGATTCCCTCCATAGTAAGGTATTACCGCTTTAAAAGCATCAATACTAGCAGCTGCTAGCCAAGCAATCCGGCCTCCCATGCAAAAACCTGTAATACCAATCTTGTCGCTATCTATACTAGGGAACGATTGCATCCACGATAATGTGGCATTAACATCTTGAATTATTTGAGAATCATCTAGATATGAGTTCCTAGGTGTCCTATCTGAAACCATATCAGGTGTCACACGATGAAATAAATCCATTGCTACAGCGACGTAACCGCTTTCAGCCAGCTTATCAGCTATACTTTGAGTGAAGTCGCTAACCCCACTTGCGGGATGAGCTATAACGACTGCGGGAAATTCTCCGTCACCTGAAGGCAAGCTAGAATATACCTGCATTTCAGATCCATCAACAATAATATTTTCCCAAAATGTTGGCATGTATAACTCCGTTTAATATAATTTCACGCTAATTAAACCATAGTTCAAAGCAAACAGTGTCAGACTAGCCCATCATCTCGCATACTAGCCAAGGTGTTCTCAAAAGCATCAAGTGTATTATCAATATCATTTTCGGTATGCACTGAAGAGACTAAGAAAGTATCCCTACCCATTATATCTACACCATTATTCACCAATCCGCGTTTGAGAGCTGTAACTAATGGCGTTGCGGTAACATCCTTGATATGTTGGTGATCCATGGTGCAAATTTCTCTATTACAATCACAGTCGTCCAGCACAACGTGGATCATAGAGGCTATACCGTGAGCGTGACCTGATATTTCTGTACGGGCAAATATTTCATTCAGACCAGTTTTCAGCCGTATTGCCATATGATCAGCGATTTGATTAATTGGCTGGTTCGCAAGGAGTTCTAAACACGTATACCCCGCAGCAGCAGACAATGGGTTAGCGTTAAATGTTCCAGGATGATACACCCTTTCATTGTTATCCCACTCGGATTCTCCCTTGTGGGACATCATATCTATAATGTCAGCCTTGCCACCCACAACACCTCCAGGCAACGCCCCTGCTACTATTTTCGCCATAGTCGTCAGATCTGGGAAGACACCATACAATTCTTGAGCACCTCCTGGAGATGCTCTAAATCCTGTAACAACCTCGTCGAAAATTAAGACTACTCCGTATTGCGAGGTTAACTCACGCAGCCCGGAAAGATAACTGGGTATATTAAACGGCAACTGGCCGTAATGTGCCCCTGTAGGCTCTAATATGACAGCCGCAATATCTTGATCATGTTGGAGAACTGATTCAATAATTTCAAGATTGCCGGAGGGGATAACGACCATGCTGTTAAGCACTTCATTCGCTATACCAACTGGTGCATGGTCAGAACCTACCATAGCGTAATCGTGCCAACCATGGAAATGGTCTTGAAACTTAATAACCTTATTTTTCCGTGTGTAAGCCCTAGCTAGACGCATTGCCATCAAGGTAGCTTCAGTACCCGAACTATGGAATCGCATTTTCTCTATACCGGGCATCAAATTTTTAATGGCAGAAGCCCATCGTATCTCTTGATCAGTGCAAGCACCAAGATGAGTCCCGATTGATATTTGCTCTTGCACCGCCTCAGTAATGGCTGGATGAGAATGTCCTAATATTAATGCACCATGGCCAGATACATAATCGATATATTCATTGCCATCAATATCCCACTTATGCGACCCAATACCCTTCTCCATATAAAGCGGAAAAGGCTCTATATATCTATTATCGTGAGTAACTCCGCTGGGAAACATAGTACGAGCCATCGTATAGCGCTCCGCTGATCCGGAATGTTTATTTATATATTCCTCTAAGATCGTGCTCATAGTAATGTATCCTCCGTACATCGGCTCATAGCATATTCCGGGATATCATACCTTATCCCCGGCAACATTGTCGCACTATATTGCGTTCATCTATTCAGCATTGTCAGATATGCTGATTTCTTTGGTTAACTGAGGAGGCTTTTTGAGAACGAAGAAACACAATGCGGCAACTGCAGCGCACACACCGCCAGGTCCAATCGCCCATTGGTAATTACCAAAATGATCAAAAACCCAGCCTGCATAAACAGGAGATGCTATTAGCGCCCAGCTAAACGCAAATGTTATATAACCACGTAAAGTAGCAAAGCGATCTCTACCATAATATTCTCCGACAGCCGCCCAAATTATTATTCCAGCTCCATCACCTATACCTTGAGACAGAATGAAAAGCAGTATCAGTACCACCCCAAACCCGTGCCATTCGCCAACAAATAAGAATAAGAAACCGATTGCCTCGATCGACAGAGTAATACCCAAGATCAACGACTTGGACCAATTATCTGCAAGCCATCCTAAGCCGAGCCTAGCAACAAAATTAATACCAAACATTATTCCAGCTAGATTGGCTGCTTCTTGCCTAGTTACGCCTTTAGTTTCAAGTATCGGGATAAGACTAACTAATATCCCTA
>JAPNTN010000143.1:0-4057 GCA_027249445.1 Dehalococcoidia bacterium
TTCTATGTGATATGACAGAAGACACTAGTGAGAATGCCATTGATGGAATGAAGGTGGATCAAGAAGGTAATATATACGCTACTGGACCCGGTGGGCTATGGATTTTATCTCCAGAAGGCGAAGTGTATGGTGTTCTCAAAGGTCCAGAACTTCCCCACAACGTGGCATGGGGAGATGCAGATGGTCGGACACTGTACCTCACGGCGCGTACGGGTGTATATAGGATCAGGACAAAGATACCTGGGATTCGTCCCTAGAGAATCTACCAAGCAGTTATAAATAAAGGCCAGACGATTAATTTATCATCTGGCCTTTATTTATAATCATCAGATTTCAGCTATTAATTGCCGATCCACCCTGATTCTGACATATCTAGAACTACTCCGTTGGGTCCACTTATCTTCACTTCAGCATTACTCCGGTCTGGTCGTGTTTTGACGGTGCTCTCGCTGCCGGATCCAGCCGCTGCGGCCACTTGCATTGGGGAGAGCATTTTCGCACCTGCCTTTATGGCTTTTTCAGAGTAATTTTCGATATCGTCTACTGTAAATCCAATGTGGTGTATACCTTCAAATCCTGCTCCACCTTCGCCTACATCGGGCGAGCCAGCAGCTTTTACAGTGCGTATGGTAAGGTTCATTTCACCGTCGCTAAGGTATATGTGGCTGTCGCCACTGCGACCTACTTCCTTCATATCAAATAATTCCATGTAGAAATTGGCAACTTTCTGAGGGTCCTTTGCGGTCATTGCTATGTGTTTAATCTTTGGCATACTGTCTCCTCGTATTAAGAAATGTTTTGGTTGCCAGAACAGTTCTCCGTGGATTTCTGTTGGGCTTGATTCTAGTGACGATAACCGTGCAGGTCAATGCCTTTACATCAGCTATTCCCAGATAATAATTTGCACTGAATCTAGCTTTGCATATCACGCATCCGCCTATACAGCGCCAAGCTCCTTCAATTCTTGTATAGCATTCTCATTGTAACCAAGGCTACCTAATATTTCGTCTGTGTGTTCACTTAGTAAAGGTGCTATGCCTGGTTGACTGGGCGTCTCTGAAAATTTCCAGGGAGTTCCATGAACTTTGATATTCTCGCCTAGTCTGGGATGGAATATCTCTGTGACATAATTATTGCCGACAATATTTGGGTCATCTGCAGCCTCTAGCATTGTATTGACTTGAGCAGCAACCATTCCTGCGCCTCTTAAGATACCCAACCAGTGTTCCCTAGTATTTGTGCCGAAAAGTTCGCTGAGCTTAGCTAGGATTAAATCTCTATTCTCATCTGATTCAAATGCTAGACCTAGATCATCTAACCCACCGGCTTCCCTCATGGGTTCTGTGAAGCCTAGGAGATCGAGAGCATCTTTCAGTATTCTGGGATTAAACTGGATTGCCAGAGGACGACCATTACAGTCGTTAAAACATGCGGCTATGCCGGGTCTCTCCCTAGTACCATTTATTCGTACTCCTGTTATAGGAGGTTTGTTTCGCCACATCGCAGTAGTCATAGTCCAGCCCATGAGTCGAAACGCACTACCAACTAGGGAAGTTTCAACTTTTTGACCTACGCCTGTAGTTTTGGCATGAACTAGTGCTGCTAACACTCCGCCAAAAGTTAAAATTGCGCAGCTTTCGTCGGCTACTGATGCAACACCTGTCCGCATTTGCTGACCAGGAACTGAGAAAGCTTCGGTTACACCCGCTAGAGCCTGGCCCACAGCATCATTCCCCGACAACTTATAATCTGGGCCGTCCGGACCATAAGCAGATACTGAGCCGTATACGATAGCTGGGTTTATTTGTTTCAATTCTTCGTATCCGAATCCGTATCTTTCCGCTGCACCGGGGCGAAAATTCTGCCCAAATATATCGGCAGTCTTTACTAGCTCATGCAATATCTTTTTGGCTTCGGGTAGTTTGAGGTTTAGGGTTAAACTCTTCACTCCCCTGTTGTTGGTTTCAAAAAAGGAACTTAATTCTCCTTTAAGTTCTCCGTTAGTCCTCGATTCATCACCAACCCCTGGTACTTCTATTTTTATTACTTCTGCTCCTAGATCGGCCATGAGCATGTATGGCACGGTCCCTGCCTGTGCGGTTGAGCAGGTTACCACTCGAATTCCTGAAAGAGCTCCTTGAGAGTTACTCATATTTGATATTTCTCCTGTCGTACTAGTGTTCCTGATTTCGTGAGCACCCTCGTGAGACTAGGCATGCCACTTGATATAAGGCCTATTGTATAGAAGTTATTTCGTGTATCCAAACTCTTCTTATACTCTGAATTAAATTATTTATGCAGGGTTGCAACTAAACATGCTTCTTCATCCCTTCATGAGAATCTGTAAACCCCAAACTATGGTAGAAATTCTTGGCTACCACACGTTTCTTATCAGTAGTTAGCTGTATTATGCTAGCCCCATTGGCTTTACCGTATGCAATAGCTTGGTTCAACATCCACTGGCCAATATTTTTGCCCCTGAATCGCTTGTTTATCCTAACTGCTTCTATATTGAGCCTAGTGGATCCGGTAAAAGTCAGAGAGGGCATTAATGTTAAGTGGCAAGTACCGATAATTTCAGTGTTTTCCTCAACCACCATGAGATATTGGTTTGAATCTTTATCGATGACATGAAACGCATCAATATATTTCTGCTCGTTGATACCGCTGGTTGTTTCCCTTGTTTGGCCTAGTTCGTCATCAGCCAGCAGATCTATTATTGCAACGAGATCAGCGAGTTCTGCTCTTCTATGTGACAAGTTAGGCGACATAAGAATTGAACGGTGTTATCACAAGTCCGATTAGCCTGTTGGCATCCATTTGCCTGGTATTAACGGCACATTCATGGAAACTCTGGTCTCATCACCGATGCCTCGGGTTATATGGCCATGTCCGGTTGTATCTTGAGCTATAAGAATGTCACCTGGGTGGAGCAATTTAACAGTTCCGTCCGCGACTTCTATTTCGGATATACCGGATAAATGAACGACGTATTGTACTCTGGACGCATTGTGGTAGTCGTCGACCTTGGGAGAGGGGGTAGTATTTACCCTGGTAGGACCTTCACCGATGTGTTTCACTATCTCTGTAAACTGATCGACACTTACATCCATAAGATAAGATTCACCGTCATCCTTTGGGTATACCGTAACTATCTTTACCATGCATCCTCCAATGTAACTGATTATTAATTCGTTTATACGTTGGGTAGTTGAGCCGTGTCTCCTGTACGGTGTTGCCACATCCGGATTCGTGCTGCCATATCCCTGATGCGGTCTTTATGTTCAGGTAGATCAAATAAATTGGTTTCTTCGTATGGATCTGTATTTAAGTCAAACAATTCATTTTGATCGCCAGCACATAGATTTAATTTCCATCTATCACAGATAATTGATCGCCACATAGAGTGGTTAAGTCTATCTATCTCAGGCGTGGCCTGCCCACGGTCGAAGTGCCCTTCTCGTATACCATTCCATTCAACGACTACGTCATTATCTGAGAGGGTATTTTCTCCTTCTAATACTGCTAATTTGCTTTCGCCATGCAAATGTTTAGGAATTTGTTGCCCTAATAGATCTAGTATCGTAGGGACCAAGTCTATATGGCTAAAACTGCCTTCAATCTCGTTCTGGACCTTTGAGAGAGAAGGAATTGCCATCAGAAGCGGAACTCTAGCAGATTCTTCATAAAATGATCTTTTTTCAAGCATTGCATGGTCACCCAGTAAATCACCATGATCGCTGGTAAATATGATAATAGTGTCGTCGGTTAATCCTGCGTTCTCTAGCGCAGTGGTGATTTTACCAACCATTTGGTCGACGAGTGATACAGTTCCAAAATAATGAGCTCTGAGACTCCGCCATCCAGCTTCGGTAGTGACGTCCTCTCCTACAGCTGCCCAGGTTGACATATACCTATCTTGACTCGGGTCTCCGGACTCCATGTATTGCAAGTAGTACTCTGCTTTGCTCCTGTTAAGCAAGGAAACATTTTCCGGTTTTTTCAGAAAAGTTGGACCTACTGGGAGGTCGTCAGGGTTATAAGTATCCTGCATGGA
>JAPNTN010000144.1:0-21783 GCA_027249445.1 Dehalococcoidia bacterium
GGTCTGCTGGAAACCCAGCAGAGCTAATCTGGGATTCAACCGCCTGTTGTAATATTTGTAGCTTTTCCATTTCACCGCGCAATCCAGCCCACAGTATTTTGGGATGGG
Source organism: Dehalococcoidia bacterium (assembly GCA_027249445.1). Classification (GTDB taxonomy): domain Bacteria; phylum Chloroflexota; class Dehalococcoidia; order Lucifugimonadales; family UBA3495; genus UBA3495. The sequence continues at coordinate 109 of JAPNTN010000144.1, forward strand.
AAGTATTTGGGAATGCACTTAATCGGTCTAACTGGAGTTTAAATGCGCTATGGGGAAATTGATCGATTGCATAACTAATCCGTTCCGTTAGGGTGCTTATTTCTCGCTTGGGTATATTACCTAGGAATTTTAATGTTAAATGAATACCTGCTGGGTCAACCCACTTTACTTCAGTGGGGAATATTTCAGAGAAATCTTGTATAGCAAGTTTTAAAGCATTTTTGTATTCGTCCGGAGGAACTACCGCTATGAAGACTCTGATCATAATATCTGATTTCAACTTCTCAGTTTCGATCTTGCGTCTCCTAGTTCTTTATACCATCGGGACAGGTCTTCTATAGAATATTGTGCGTTAGCTGGGCTAGGGTTAGGGGTTACAAAAATTCGGCTATTTCCTATCTGCAGTTCTTGCATTCCGAGTTTGGGTGCGATATTAACACCTTCAGTGTTACGGTGGAAGAATTTATATGCCATGACCCCTTGGAAGGCGACTATGAGAGGTTGGTATTCAAGCAATAGTTGTTCTGCTCGGGGGACCCATTTTTGAAAGTCTTTTGCTGTCAAGTCTTTCACCTGTGGGGTAGGCCGTTTGACTAGGTCAGTAAATCCGATTCCGTAATCTATGGCTTTGTAATCTGTTTCAGTGGATAACTCTAACTCGATGATCCCAGATAAGTTAAGAGCTTTCCAAAATCTATTTCGTGGATTGCCATAGTAATGTCCGACCTTGATTGAATGCGGTGATGGATTTAGACCCACAAAAACTACGTCTAAGCCGTGTTTTACGTAATCTGGTAGAGTTTCCATGCCCTCAATTTTGAAAGATTCAGTGATGCCCATAAAATTACGCTATGCCAAGAATGTCAGATATGTTGGTGCCGAGGATTTTGTTTAGATCTTGTGTGCCTATCTCTGATGATGCTATGTGGGAGATTACTTTTGACGGCTCTAACAGAGGATAGTCTGACCCGAACAGGATTTTTTGGACGCCTATGATATCTCTGATAACGGGGAATATGTCGCTTTTATATAAGTATGGGGTAGCAGATGTGTCAAAATAAACATTCTTCAGAGACTTCAAGACTTCAGGCATGAATCCATATAGGGGAAGCCCGCCCCCTAGGTGTGCACAGATTATGATGTTATCGGAGAAATTGGTGATGAATCTAAAAATTTTATCGGGGGTTGTAAATCCTTTGCCAGGATATAAATGGCCTACAGGTTCTGAGCAATGTACTACAATTGGCATTGCTAACTTACGCGCTTCAGCCATTAAAGGTTCAATGATGTCGAGACCGGTTATATCAAAGTCTTGTGTGTCAGGATGTAGCTCTCCTATACCTCTTAATCCCAAGCTATAGCACTCTTGGACCTCTGATATCGCCTCATTTCCCCAAATGGGATTTACGGAACAATATCCTATTAGCTTGTCAGGATATTGTGAGACTATGTTTGCTATATAGCGATTGCATTCCCTTGCTATATCGATGTTTACCCAGCCCATACCCATAATGATAGATTTATCTATACCATTTTGTGCCATGGACTCTAGCAGTTCTTCTACTAGTGCGAAGCTGTAGCCGTTCTGCGGAAATAAATTAGAAAATGTCGAGTCAATAGCGCGCAATTCACTTTGTCTGGTTATAAAGTCAGGCGGGAATATATGGCAATGGCTATCGATTAACATTATGTGATGATCACCAAATAAATTGGATATATTCTAGTAGATTAATTGTAATCAGCCTCGTATTTGTCCGGTTCCTCTGATAAGCCATTTATAGGACGTAAGTTCTCGAAGCCCCATTGGTCCGCGGGCGTGGAATTTTTGAGTGCTTATACCAACTTCTGCACCCATTCCGAACTCAGCTCCATCCGTAAAGCGTGTGCTGGCATTTAAATATACCGCACATGAATCTACTTCATTTAGGAAACGAGCAGCAGATTCGGCATCTTCAGTGACTATTGCGTCGGAATGACCGGATCCGTATGTGGCTATATGATCTATAGCAGATTCGACCGAATCAACGATTTTTACAGCGGCTACTAGTGATAAAAATTCTTTACCCCAATCTTCTTGCAGTGCTTCCTTAAGAACCATGTCAGGTGTGTTAGTGTTCAAGATGTCCATTGATGATTGATCACAGTGGAGTTCTACTTGATGCTTTGATAAGTCTTTTGCAAGTAGCGGAAGCAGGACTGAAGCAACATTTGCATGCACTAATATAGTGTCTAGTGCATTGCATACAGTGGGCCTTTGAACCTTTGCGTTTACGATAATAGCTCGAGCCATATCTAAATCTGCGCTAGTGTCAACGTAAGTATGGCATACGCCAATTCCCCCTGTGACAACAGGCATTGAAGCATTGTCAGATACGAAACGTATGAGAGATTCTCCACCCCGCGGGATCAGTAGATCGATATGCTTCTTCAAACTAAGCAATTCCGTTACTAGAGCCCGGTCTGGATTTGCAATGTATTGTACTGCACTTGTCGGCAAACCAGCTTCTAATAGTGAAGAGTGGATAGTATCTACTAAGGCTAGATTCGAATTTATACTCTCGGATCCGCCCCGCATCAAGCAGGTGTTTCCAGATTTAACGCATAAAGCAGATATGTCCACTGTTACATTGGGTCTGCTTTCGTAAATGCTAGCTATAACACCCAAAGGGACACGGCGTTTTTCTAGTGACAAGCCGTTATCCATATGACGTGTTTCTATCGTCTCGCCGATAGGATCATCTAGATGAATTATGTTGCTAAGGTCTTTTGCTATAGCCTGTAGTCTTCCTTGATCAAGAAGTAGCCGATCTAACATAGATTCAGGCATGCCGTTAGCTTTAGCTATGCCGTAGTCTTCTTTATTAGCTTCTAATATTGCCGAGTTATTATTGGCTAGACTATCCGATAGGCATTCTAGGGCTAAATTCCTTGCCTCATTACTAGAATTTGACAGTATTCTAAAGGCAGATCTGGATTCTTCTGCCATATGGATTAAATTAGTTTTGTCTACCAGGTCAGCCATTTCAACTAGGTCTCCTTTTTGGGTATCCTGATTTATATGAGCACTAAATTGTTTCTGTGTACTACTTCTTGGCCGTAGTCGTAGCCCAGGATTTCTTGGATTTGATTTGATTTAATGCCCTTAATGCGAATTATGTCGTCGGAATTATAGTTGCTTATACCGCATGCGATTTTGTCCTGTTGGGGATCTAATACATAAACTATGTCACCTCTCGCAAAGGTGCCGTTTACATTTACAACACCCGCTGGTAGTAAGCTTACGCCATGTTGCTTCAGAGCCGTATGGGCGCCGTTATCAATGATTATGGCTCCAGAGTCTGTATCTCCCATCATGTTCAAGAGCCATCTTTTTCGTGCTTCAAGTTTTTCCGTAGCAGGGTGGAATTTAGTTCCTATATTTTGATTGGTGAGTGCTTTCAATATCGCATCATCTTGGTGCCCGTGACACATTATCATTGGTATTCCAGACGTGGTAACTAATTGAGCAGCCTCGATTTTGGTGGGCATGCCGCCTCTAGCCCAAGGGTTAGTATGTTCACCTGCTGCGGATAATATGGAATCATCAAATTTTTCAACGTCTGATATCAGGTGTGCATTTGGGTTTGTTCTAGGGTCCGCGGTATACAAACCATCGGTGTCTGTCAGGATTAATAGCAGATCCGCGTCGATTAGGTTAGAAACTAGTGCTGACAGTCGGTCATTATCTCCGAATACTTCGCCTATCTCGTCTACTGCGACCACGTCATTTTCGTTAATTATTGGAACAATACCAATATCTAAGAGCGCTAATAAGGTGTTCCTCACATTAAGATATGATTGTCTATGGGATAGGTCATTAGTCGTTAGGAGAGTCTGAGCTACTTTAATTCCGTGTTTATCAAAAAGGTTCTGGTATTGATGGAACAATTCCCCTTGACCTACCGCAGCGTATACCTGCCGGCTAATTATGTCTTTATTAGAATATTCCTCGACCTGTGAACCTATAGCTGCTCTGCCGGCAGCAATTGCGCCAGATGTCACTATTAGAATCTGGGATCGATATTTTTCTATCGCAGTAGTAATTTGGTTTACCAATTTTGACATCGTCGCGTCATCTAAACTGTTGTTAGATGTATTACCGCTAAGAACGCTAGTGCCAATCTTTACGACAATTCTGTTGTATAAAGACGTGTTATCAGGAGTAGACATATTTTTCTCGCACGTTGCCCGATGTGGAGACTTAGAGTAGCTCTCGCAAGACTTGCAATGTTGACCAGAGGTTTAGACACAATTATAGCATGGGATTTAGGATCGATAAGAAGTGACTTGAAGAAGATTAACGAGTTATTTGTCCCCCTATTTAAAGCTTTATCCCCTTGTGGTGCGGTCAACTTACCAATAGAATTATCAGGGGACTGGATAAATCCAGCCCCTTAGTCGTGTGTAACTTAGAAGTCTCACACTTTGGTAAGGTGACCTTGCAATGTCCCTAGACGCAATATTGGAATCTCTCTCGGCACATATATGGGATAGTGCTATACCTGTAGCCCCATCTAACGAAAGTGTTACCGTCAGGAACGGGGCTCGAGCAGCTTACATTGCGGCCGCCTATAAACGGATGGGCCTGCCAACTCTGATATTAACACCGAGGCCTGAGGATGCCCGACGCCTCCATGATCAGTTATTGACTTATCTAGGTGATTCGCATCCAATCCATATATTTCCGTCTTCAGATGTTCTGCCTTTTGAACGATTAGCAGTCGATTTAAGTACAAGCCACGAACGATTATCCGCTTTATCAGCCTTATGGGAAGCTAATCATGAGGAAGTTTCGGAACAACCGATTGTTATAGCTCCGGTTGTAGCCGTACTCAGAAGTGTTTTCTCCCCAGAGCTATTATCAAGTGTGTTGGCTAGTAGCCCTTATGGAAAGGGTTTGAAAGTTGGAGAACGAATACCGAAGGTAGAAGACTTGCTGCAATACTGGGTGAGTCTAGGTTATCGAAACCAACCATTAGTTGAATCTCCTGGCGAGTTTAGCCAAAGAGGTGGGATACTCGACATTTTTCCGGTTAATCATGGTCTCCCCATTAGAATTGAATTGTTTGACGATGAAGTCGACACTATCCGTGAATTCGATCCCATAACTCAGAGGTCAATTAGGGATGTGACTTTATTTACAATTATACCCGCAAAAGAACAGTTGCCTAATCTAACTGATCGCACTGAGATCGATGAAGCTATAGGTCGTCTCCAATTTGATAAATGTAGCCAAGATACTAAAGATAGGATTGAAGATGATTTAGTCTCGTTATTTTCTGAATCAGATATAGAAACCCTGCATTTATACAATGGATTAGTCAATCAGAACAGCATTCTAGACTATCTGCCGGACAATGGACTTTTAGTCATAGATAGGGAATCTCAAGTGGAGGCGGAAACATACGACGTACAAGAAAAATATGCTCGTATGAGAGAGAGTAGGGAAGGTAGAGGGGAATTGCCCGGAAATTTCCCGACTCCTTATATGGATTGGTCCACTTTGTCGAAATATTTATATTCTTCGCCCTGTCAGAAACTCAAGGTGCAGAGTATTTTGTCTGGTGAATTGGATAATGTATTTAAGGATGCCGGTCAATTTTATGGGAGAATGGAGGATCTGACAGCTTATCTTGACGCTGAACAGAAGTTAGGAAGCGTAATCTTCATAGTCAGCCAACATTCGTCTGGCAGGATAAATGAAATTCTAAGTGATTCTGGGGTATTAACCAGTAAATATGAGCAACTAGATGCTGAACGAACTATTGAGTCAGGAAAAGTTTATTTGGTTAATGGTAGTCTGAGTGAGGGGTGGAAGACGCCGTTGGAACAGATATCGTCACAAGCGAGTTTGATCCTTTTGACTGACTATGAGCTTTTTGGTACCTCCAAGCGTACGAGTAATCGACGATCGGTTAGACATACATCAAACGAAAACAATATCGCCTTAGCTGATTTGATACCTGGGACCTATGTGGTCCATATAGACCATGGAGTCGCTAGATTTGCCGGTATGACTCGTATGGGAGATGAGTCGTCAGAGCAAGAGTATCTGATGCTAGAGTACGCTGACTCTGACAAATTATACGTTCCAACGGATCAACTGGATCGGGTAGGTTCGTATATTGGGTCACAAGACCAAACACCTAATCTAACTCGCTTGGGCACTGCTGAGTGGTCCAGGGTAAAGGAACGGGTTCGAGAATCGACAAGAGAGATTGCACAGGAATTGATTCAGCTATACGCAGAAAGGAAAATGGCGGTAGGTCATAGATTCACCGATGATACCGTGTGGCAATCGGAGTTAGAAGATTCATTTCCATTCCTAGAAACGCCGGACCAATTAGAGGCGATCGACCAAGTTAAAAATGATATGCAGCAGTCACGACCTATGGATCGTTTGATTTGTGGTGACGTTGGATATGGTAAGACGGAGGTTGCACTTCGAGCTGCGTTTAAAACTGTATCAGAAGGAATGCAGGTTGCAGTGTTAGTACCAACCACTGTTTTAGCACAACAGCACTACGCCACGTTGTCTGAGCGGCTAAGCCCATATCCGGTAAATGTGGAAGTTTTGAGTAGGTTCAGAACTAGTAAAGAACAGGAAAATGTGATTGCTCGCATGGATTCAGGGGAAGTTGATATTGTTATTGGAACGCATAGGTTACTGCAGAAAGATGTGCGATTCAAGAATCTAGGTTTAGTTGTAGTCGACGAAGAACAAAGATTCGGGGTGTCCCACAAAGAACGTTTTAAGGCTTTGCGTAAAGAAGTAGATGTGTTGACTTTAAGTGCTACTCCGATACCGAGGACTCTTCATATGGCTCTGGCCGGGATAAGGGACATGAGTATTATTCGTACACCACCCGAAGCCCGACTGCCAGTAAAAACATTTGTTTCTGAGTATAGCGAGGACATAATAAAAGAAGCCATCTTGAGAGAGTTAGAACGTGGCGGCCAGGTATTTTTTCTCCACAACAGGGTAAGAACAATAGATCAGAAAGCCGCTGAACTATCCGAATTGGTTCCCGAAGCCCGTATTGTTGTTGGTCATGGGCAGATGAATGAAGAGGATCTTGAGACTGTCATGACGGATTTTGGCAACTACAAAGCTGATGTTTTGGTTTGTACTACTATCATCGAATCTGGTATAGACATGCCAAATGTTAATACTTTATTAATAGACCGAGCTGATCGATTTGGCCTCTCGCAACTCTACCAATTACGAGGTCGTGTTGGTAGAGGCGAACATCGAGCATACGCCTATCTGTTGATGCCGGCTGGTAGAAGGGTTACAGAAACAGCAGAACAACGTGTAGAAGCTATATTAGAGGCTTCAGAGCTAGGTTCTGGGTTCCGGATATCGATGAGAGATATGGAGATCCGTGGAGCTGGCAATCTGCTCGGTTCAGCTCAAAGCGGTCAGATACATTCAGTAGGTCTTTCATTGTATAGCCAATTGCTTGAAGAAGCCGTGCTACTCTTGTCGAATGAGACAGAGAACGGGGAGGATAATTCTCAGGTTTCTTTAAATGATTTACCCAGGATGGATGTGGACCTGCCCTCTACTATACCGGAAGAATATGTATCCCATCTCCCGACGCGACTTGGGTTGTATCAGCGACTTGGCCGAATACTTAACAGAGAGGAACTTGATCAGATTGAAGAGGAGCTCACTGACAGGTTCGGAGCTCTACCAGACACTGTCGTTAATTTGTTGGAACTGGTTGATCTTAGAGCCCTAGCAGCTTCGGTTGATATCGAATCTATAGTTCAAAGCGGAGATAGTATAACTGCTCGATTAAGGAATCCTGTTGGTAGTGCCAGGTCGCCGTTGCAAAAAGCTCTGGGTCCGTCTGCCTCAGTAGGACTTCATCAGATTTCTATGTCATCACGATCTCTCGGGGATGAATGGGTTGGGCGCTTTAAAAATATACTTGAGCGACTACGGGTTTTCAGAGACAGTTTGCAGGCTATGTCCGGATAAGTGCTGAAAATGTATTTCAAATTATAAGGTGCTTGATTGAGAATATAGCACCTTATTAGGTTCATTCATGGAATCTCATTACTAAACCCTGAGAGAAACTATGAACCGTTAATCTGGACGCTCAATCCATTGACGCATGGCTGATCGGCTTGTAACTGGTATGGGCAACGTCTATAGTGTATCTGGTTTGTGAATTACATAGATATTAACGGAGGACTGTATGGCTAAGCCTAAAGTTTATTATCGCCCTGGTTGATTCACTTGTGGAAGAACGAAAGAGTTTCTTTCGTCGCAAGGGATAGAATATGAAGATGGTGATGTGGAACACGATAAGCAGTCCATGGATGAGTTGTTGGCTCGCGGAATAAAATCGGTGCCGGTTACGATACTAGACGACAAAGTAGTCATTGGCTTTAATCCTCAGGAACTGGCGAAGCTATTTGATTTGAGTGGAGACATACCTGTAGCTGATGTTTCTACTATGTTAGAAAAATACGAAATTGTTCTTGTAGCAGCTGCTAAAACATTCCGACAAATTCCAGCAGATCGTTGGGACTGGGAGTCACCTGAGAGGCAGCGCACACTTGGTCAATTTTGTTTTCATTTGTCTGATCGACCCGATAGAGCAATGAATGCTTACAATGTCGGAGTATATTCAAATTATGACAGGGGTAGAACTGTAGAAGATATCTTGGGAGACGTGGGTTTTGAGGAAGTAGCTCAATATTGCGAGGACGTGCTCAAGCGGGTCAAGGCCTCTCTTGATGGAGATGCTTCAATCGATTTAGAGAAAGTTCTGGATACGTATATGGGTAACAAGACTGCTTGGGAAATGATGGATCTTGGGCTAGGACATTCTGTCCATCACATTAAGCAGTTGTATGCATATATGGGCATGATGGGATTGACCCCAATAGATCCGCTTACTGAAAAGGATTTTGAAGGGATCGCTGTTCCTACTGAGTTATTCTAATTAGGTGATAAGAAGACTTCTGAGCCGAGTTGGTATGGTGCAGGAGTCTTCGTTTTATATTATCGGGGTGTAGCGCAGGGGTAGCGCGCTTCGTTCGGGACGAAGAGGTCGTGGGTTCAAATCCCGCCACCCCGACCATTAATGATCCAGTAACTGTATATTACGTTGGGGAAGGCTCAAAAATAGGTGATGGCAAAATTACCCGGGTCGTTTGACCTCTATAGTCTCGTCAGCTGTTACTGCTACTCGCCTATACCTAATTCCAAGCTTGAGCATCCAATAGCTTAGAGTAGCTGCACTAACGCCTAGTTCTGAAGCAGCGTGGCTTAACCCGTGCTCGTTCACCATATCAGGTAAGAGAGTTTCCAACGGGCGCTGGAATTTTTCTTCAACGCCTTTCATGAGTTTTGTTTTACGTACTCTTTGTGGGGTCATAGTCTCCTTCCCTGAGTAAATCGCCATTTGTGTCGTGTCGTACATATACTACAGGCAATAGGGCTATATTGTCTTGCAACTTTTGTATGATTTTACACAAGTTTTAACAACTTTGCCTATAGGGTATGGTCAATCTGCAAAGAATCCGCCAGAAAATTGATAGAATATCACTATCCTATAGATTTGCGGATTCTAAATTATATATTGTGGAACGTTCTTATCATCTATGGATAAAGGATTGCATCATGAAAGTTTCGGGTGTTTTGGACTTAGTGGGGAATACACCTATCGTAGAGTTAGTGCGGTTTAATCCGAAACCGGATGTACGTATATTCGCGAAACTCGAAGGTCAGAACCCAAGTGGAAGCATTAAGGATCGGATTGTGCTCGCCATGGTTGAGGATGCTGAAGAGAAAGGTGAAATCAAGAAAGGGGATACGATTGTTGAAGCTAGTAGTGGAAATACTGCAATAGCTTTGGCACTGGTCGCAAAACAGAAAGGATATCGGGTTGAAGTTGTAATACCGGGGGAGGTTGCTCCTAGTATAGGTGATCTTCTAGAACTTTACGGCGCAACTATTACTTGGTGTGAGCCGGTTGCAGGAATGAAAGGGGCCATAGATATTGCTAAGGATATTGCGTCAAAGCCTGGCTGTCATTATCTTGGCCAATTTGATAACGAGATTAATTTAATGACGCATTACAGCAAGACGGCCCAAGAGATAATAGATACGGGGATTAACGTCGATGTTTTAGTAGCCGGAATTGGTACAGGAGGGACTATAACTGGTCTTAGTCGTCGGTTAAGAGAGGTTAACCCCGCGATTGAGGTCGTTGGAATTGAGCCAAAGCTAGGAGAATCTTTACAGGGGCTTAGAAGTATGTCGGAAGGTTATGTGCCACCGCTAGTTGACCTGAAGATGCTAGATGGAAGATTTTTGGTTGATAGTGCGACAGCAATATCATTCGCACGTTCCATTACGGACAAAGAAGGTATTTTAGCCGGTGTTTCTGCTGGTGCAGGGTTGCATGTTGCTCTTAGAATAGCCGAGAACAGAGATCAAGCAAATATTCTTATAATGTTTTCGGACGGAGGTTGGAAATATTTGCCAGCAAGTCCTTGGGAGGCCGCTTTACAGGGTAAAGAATCTCTAGATGATATACATTGGTGGTAAAGTCATATGCTTGGGTGTTGTTGACATGCGTGCATTGGAGTATCTAGACTCCATATAGACATGTGAATGTCGGTTAGTAATATTTGTGATTTTATAAGGAAGAATATTTATGCCTCTTGAATTTGGAGTTTTTGACCATATAGAACCAGTGCCTGGTTCGACCTTAGATGAAACCTACAAAATGAGACTGAACCAACTGGAGAGATTAGATGAAGCTGGGTTCTATGCCTATCATTTAGCAGAGCACCACACTCCAGCTGTACATAGCATGGCCCCGTCCCAAAACGTCTTTTTGGCGGCTGCTTCTCAACGAACAAAGCGTATACATCTAGGCGCTTGCATATACGTTCTTCCATTGCATCATCCGGTAAGGCTTATTGAAGAGATATGCATGTTGGACAATCTGACTGATGGGCGAGTTGAGATAGGTGTTGGACGTGGTGGTGTCCTTGAAGCCTATTTTTGGGGTCAGGAATCCGATGTGGATTCAAATCAGGGTAGATATGAAGAAGTACTCAGTGCAGTGAGACAAGGTTTGAGTACGGACGAATTAACGTTTAACGGACAGTTTTATAACTTTGATAAGCTTCCCATGCGGCTTCGTCCTAAACAAGCTCCCCATCCTGATTTTTGGTATATGAGGAACGTTGAGACAGCGGCGATGGAAGGTATGAACACCATTATCGTTGGATCATTGGATAGTTTTGAAGCTAACGTGAAAAGATATAAAGAACTTTGGGAAGAGTACCAAGGTGTAGGGGCATTAACTCCTCAGGGTAGGGAGCCCAAGATAAGTCTTGTTAACCACATCGTGGTAGCTGAAACAGACAAAGAAGCTCTAGCCATTGGTGAGCCTGCATGGGAGGATTATACTTGGAATCTTGGCACTCCTCGGAGACTAGAAGCTGAAAGTCGTGGTCTTACCCAGTTTTTAGTTCCTAATGACCAAATGAGGCCGGCTAGTGCTCCTGACCGGGAAGCGCGTCGCGATTTGTATTGGGCTATGACACAAAGAACTGAAGAACAAGAAAGACGGAGGCAAGCACCAGGTGGTTTAGGAGGAGTTCCGAATAAAGGGGCCGGATTCGGAGTAATAGCAGGATCTCCAACATCCATCAGGGAATATATGGATGAATATATGAGTACCGGGGCTAATTATTTTGTTTGTTCTTTCCAATGGGGAAGTTTAAGTAACGAGCAGGCAATGCAGTCTCTAGAACTATTTGTCAGTGAAGTAATGCCACATTATGCAGCTGAAGCGACTCTGATATAGCTAGCGGAAGGGGTAGAGGAGGAGGAACCGCTGCGTCTCAAAGGATAGCTCGCGACTTATACACTGCCGACCAGTTCCTCGATTTCCGAAACGGAAGATAATATTGTGTCGGACAATACCGAATGCCCCTCAGTTGTGACTACGACATTGTCTTCTATCCGGATTCCGATGCCTTTTAGATGTTCAGGGGATTCTGTCGCTTGGTTTCCGAAATATAGTCCGGGCTCTACAGTGAAGACCATACCTTGTTCTAAACTAATTGAACGGTCTTCGTCTCTGTAGGGTCCTGCGTCATGCACGTCTAGGCCTAACCAATGCGAAGTGCCATGCATGTAATAAGGTAGGTATGCTCGTGATTCTATGAGGCCATCGATGCTGCCTTCTAATGCCCCTAAATCTATTAGGCCTTGGACCAATACTCTAAGAGAAGCTATGTGAACTTCGTTAAATTCGATTCCAGGTGATATTGCATTTATCCCGGCGGATTGTGAAGCTAACACGATTTCGTATACTTCTTTCTGCGCTGGTGTGAATTTTCCGTTTACTGGCCAGGTTCTTGTTATATCTGCAGTGTAGTAATCGTATTCTGCTCCCGCGTCTATCAGGAGAAGGGATCCATCTTTCAATTGTTCACGGTTGTTTATGTAATGCAGAATGCACGAATTGGTTCCAGAAGCGACTATCGAAGGATACCCGTTTCGGACTGAACCTAATTTTCTGAAATGAGATTCCATCTCTGCCTGGACCTGATATTCAAATGTGCCAGGCTTTGTAACTCTCATAGCATTTTCAAAGCCAACTCTAGTGACATCGATAGCAGCTTGAACTAGCTCTACCTCAGCTTCAGATTTAACGAGGCGCATTCGGTCGATAGCAGGCTTCGGATCTTCTATACGAAGCAAGTGTACGCCGCCTCGCTGGGATAACCCCCTACGTTTTTGGACTAGGTTCATCATCAAGTCGTCTAATTTGGAGTCGCTGCCAATTGAATAATGGACCGTTTCTATGTCCTCGAGTAGACGAGGCAACTGATCATCGAGCTCTGATATTGGGTACGCGGCATCAATTTCTAGATTTTCAGGAGCTGCGTCGACACCAAGGCGAGCTCCTACCCAGATTTCAAATTGTGGATCATACGGGTTAACGAAAATAACGCATTGATCTTTGTGATGTGGCCTTAGAACTAGTACAGCGTCAGGTTCATCGAATCCAGTGAGATACCAGAACGTGGAATTCTGTCTGAATTCATAGTCTACATCGTTATTTCTAGGGGAATTATGAGACGCACCAATTATGATGGCTCCATCCGATATCTGGCTCATTAGTGAGGTGCGTCTTGACTTAAATTGCTGTTTCTTATTGTATGCCATGTCCTGCGCTCTGACTTAGGATTTTACTAACTGCTGACACCCATTTGCTGCTGTACGTCTTCGATGACTTGATCTCTAGTGCGTGTCTGCCATCGTCTTCGGGCACCAATCGGCTCGTTTTCTATATGAGGGAATACTTTCATAGCTACAAATACTGGGCCTGGTTGACTAAGAATCTCCTCGATATTGTTAGAGAAATCTTCTAGGTTATCAAAGGCGTAAGTCCTGGTATATCCGGCTCCTTTAGCGATAACGTCGTATGCTACGTTCTGAGCGTTGGGAACTGGCTGTCCACCCGTTGTTGCATAGCATTCGTTGTCCAGCATGAAATGATAGAAATTCTCAGGAGCCTTTTCCGCGATTGTGACCAGAGCTCCTAAATTCATTAATACATCACCTTCAGAGTCGAACAAGACTACTTTCTGGTCGGGCTGAGCTAATGCCAAACCCATTCCAAATGAAGCGTGTCCACCCATTGCCGGGTCACCCAAAGGAATGTCCTTTTTTTCGTTAGTGCTAATATCAATCCAGTGTCGGCCTCCTCGACCAGGTATTACGACCGCATCTCCTCGATATTTCTGAAATATATTTAGCATGTCTGCTGTTTGAAACATAATGGCTCCTGTTCTCAATTATTCTCTTAGTATTTTTAATGGAAACCGTGGTATTCGTCGCCAACCAGTATAGCGACCGGTCTCTTGGTCTGTTGAGCCTCTTCAAACGCTACTGATATTCTTTCTGCGTCTGAGTCATTCTCGACAAGATAATACTGTATTCCAAAGGCGTTTAAGAATCTTTCTGTGTATGTGGCTGCTGTATCTGAATTGACACCGTGCCTGGTGTACCCTCTATATCCAACCATCATGACTACCGGTATGTTCATCCCGAGGCACCAACCTCTTAATGAATCTCCAGATTCCATCATCCCAGTGTTTTGAATCAGTATGACAGGATTTTTGCCGCCCACAGATAATCCAGCAGCTACGGAGAATGCTTGGCCTTCTCTACTGACTGGAATTAGGTCTAACTCTGGATCATTCTTCATTAGCATGTACAACCAGTTCGTTTCACTGTCTGGTAGCCAAACGACGTGAGTTACACCGTTTTTCTTCATTTCTGCTAGTACGGTTTCAGGGTTAAGGTTAGCTGATTCAACCTGCGCCATTGGAGACTCCTTTAATTATGAGAGTACAAATTCAATGCTTGATTATATCTTGGCCCTACTTGATGTCAAATGAATCTCTTCAAATTTTATTGATATCACAATATAATTTGCCGTGTTATTGAAGATTGTAGGAGGAATCATGGAGAACAGGGATTTTATCGGCTACGGTGAGAATCCTCCGAATATTGTCTGGCCAAATAAAGCAAAAATAGCAATATCAGTAGTGGTGAACTATGAAGAAGGATCTGAATATTCATTACTTGATGGCGATACCCATCATGAGACTAATAACGAAGTGCCATCACCCGTTCCTCTAAATGAACGTGATTTGTTTAACGAATCATTTTTTGAGTATGGGAGCCGTGTTGGTGTTTGGAGGCTGCTTAATTTGTTTGAGAGATATGGTGTAAAAACGACGTTTTATTGTTGTGCAGTAGCTCTTGAACGTAATCCTGAAGTGGCCCGGGCAATTGTAGAGAGAGGGCATGAAGTTTGTGGTCACGGATATCGATGGCAAGAATATCATTCAATGGACCGTGATTCGGAGTTAGATTCTATAAGAAGAACAGTCGAGTCACTTGAACGTACTACAGGAGTCCGTCCGGTCGGCTGGTTTACTCGTTATGGACCAAGTCTTAACACTCGAGAATTGGTTGCAGGAGAAGAGGGTTTCATTTATGACAGTTGTTCTATGAATGATGATCTTCCGTATTTTGTTAGAGTAAATGAAGCTCCGTGGTTAGTAGTACCTTATAGCTTTGAGACGAATGATGCCCGATTCTGGCGTGGTGGCCTAGTCAGTGTAAATGACTTTTTCGAATATCTTAAAGATACGTTTGATTGCCTGTATGAAGAAGGGCAATCATTTCCGAAAATGATGTCAGTTGGTCTGCATTGTAGAATTACTGGGAGGCCTGCTAGGTCAAGAGCTGTTCAAAGATTTTTGGAGTACGCTAGTGGTTTCCCCGACGTATGGTTCGCTCGAAGAGATGAGATTGCTTCGCACTGGTTGAGTAATTATAACGGGAGTTAAGTTAGGCGAAGAGTGGCATTTGCACTAATCTGGATCAAGTGTTCCGCTTTAATGCTTCTGTTAAGATAGGCTGTAGCTACTAGGAATAATCTAACGTATATGACTCGGGAGGTTTATCGATGCAAACAGCTGTAATCCCTGAGATTTCTACAAAATTGGTTTCATATTTGGATCCCACGGGTCAAGTCCAAGTGGATGAGCGACATATGGCTTCTCGGATTAGTTCCGTGGAAGGGACGACAGTAGCCCTGTTGGACAATGCGAATGATACATCCAGTTTCTTTTTTCAATCTTTGGCAGAAATATTGCAGTCAGAATATGGCGTTGCTGATGTCATTCTAGAAAGCAAATTCACATCAACGAAGCCAGCAACCAAGGAATTAATACAAGAAATGTCTGATAAGTCTGATTTTATGGTGGCTGGTGTTTGTCTTTGAGGTTCATGTACGTCGGGCAGTATGCTCGATGGTATAAGATTTGAGGAGACAGGTAAGCCGGCCGTGGTAGTGGCAACTACCAGTTTTGTGCGACTTGCGTACTCTATTAGACGGTCGATGAATCTGGATGATCTTCCTGTAGTGGTAATATCTCACCCTTTGGGCGGCGCCGATTTGGCCAGAGAAAAAGCTTCGGAAGCGGCCCCAGAAATAATAAAAGCCGTAATTGGTATGTAGTAGCCTGACGAAGCTATCTTGTTAGTTAATTTCGCATATAACAAATCTTAGAACAGCATTAAGAGGCTTGATTATGATACGCGGGTCTAAGGGAAAGATCGTTTCGGGTGTGAACACTTCTCAAGGTGTAATAGAGACTATAGAACAGTACTATGAAAATGGTTGGACTGACGGATTTCCAATAGTACCTCCTACCGAAGATGCCGTATCGGATATGATAAATGCTTCTGGTCGAGATCCGTACGAAGTGCTGGGTGTTGTCCCTCCGCGTAACGGTGTTGCTACAGTGGAAATGGTCGCTACTAATGCGGTTATGGCAGGATGCAAACCAGAATATATGCCGGTAGTACTAGCTGCGGTTGAAGCCTTGTTGGATGAAGAATTTGATGTACAAGGTCTTCAGGCGACCAGTGACCCAGCGGCACCTATGGTAATTGTGTGTGGCCCGGTGGTTCAGGAGATTGGTATTAATCACGGTGCAAGTTTGTTCGGTCCCGGTACTAGGGCTAACGCTACTATTGGTCGTTCGTTACGCTTAATACTGATCAACCTCGGTGGAGGGTATCCGGATTCTGGTGACAAATCTACATTGGGGTCCCCTGCGAAGTATTCGTATTGTGTAGGTGTAGATATAGATACCCCGTGGTCTTCTCTCCATACAGAGTTTGGCTATTCCGAATCCGATAGCTGTGTAATGGTTTATGCAGCAGATGCTCCGAGAGGAAACAATCCAGGAGGGTCTGGAAGTATGGAATTTCCGTTATGGATATTGGCAGATTCCATGTCTAACTTAAACCATAACATCATCCATGGAGGCCATGCAGTAGTTGTGATCAGTCCGCTTATAGCTCATGGTCTTGCCGAAGAGGGATGGAGTAAAGAAGAAGTTCAATTTTATCTATATGAGAACGCCAGGGTTCCGTTAGATCGCGTCCAGAGATACAAACAGCTTAGGTACGGGCGAGACCAGGAAGCAGGAGACCCTTATTATTGGCCAAAATGGTTAAATGTTGATGAACCAGATGTTTCAGTGCCTATAGTCAGAGATCCTCGCAACATGTTGGTATTAGTAGCAGGAGACCCTGCACGATCAAGATCGGCCTATTGTCCGGCTCGTCCATACAATCGACCAGTAATAAAGAAAATTGCAGTTTAATAGAATTCAGCGAGAGTTCTGCAAAAATGCCAGTATCGTAGATCAGTGGGTTGTTATTTACAGAGCTTCTTTTAAACCTGGTATCTCACTCGCACCTGTCGGTACGGTTACTGATGCTCCCTCAAAATCATCATCTATAGGTTCGTAACTGCCATTTAGATGTTTGCTTAGAAATGCTTCTGCTACTGCGAAGAAAGAAAGATTGTTCTCAGGTTTAACGAATCCATGCCCTTCGTCGGGATACAGTACGTAGGTTACAGGTATCCCATTTTCATTCATCGCATCTACTATTTGGTCGGATTCAGCTTGATTCACTCGGGGATCATTTGCCCCTTGGCCTATGAGAAGCGGCTTATTTATATTGTTAATGTAATTTAGAGGAGATCTTTCTGATAGTAGTTTCCGTCCTTGTTCGGTTCTATGATCGCCTACCCTGGATGCCCATAATTCAATTTGCGGTTGCCAGTATGGTGGGATTGAGTTGATAAGTGTCAGTAGGTTAGATGGGCCTACTATGTCTATACCGCATGCAAATACGTTCGGAGTAGCAGTTAGCCCGATCAATGTGGCGTATCCCCCATAACTACCACCCATTATTGCGATTTTAGAAGGGTCAGCTATTCGGCTGTCTATGGCCCAATTAACTGCATCTATCAGGTCATTGTGCATATTCCTTCCCCATTCGAGGTTGGCCGCGTTTATGAATGCCTTTCCAAAACCGGTTGACCCTCGGAAGTTGACGCTTAGGACAGCGTAACCTCTATTGGAAAGCATCTGATGTAGTGCGCTATATCCCCATGTGTCTCTATGCCAAGGTCCCCCATGGACTAGCAATACCGTTGGGCAAGGGGAGTCCGGTATTCCGCTGTCATTACTGGATTTGGAGGGCAATGTATAGTAGCTTATAAGGTCGAAATTATCCCGAGATTTTATGGTAGTGGAATGCATGTTTGATAAATTGAGATCCGTAAGCGAATCGCGGTTCGTGAATAAGAACGAGGCTTGTTGTTCGGGTCTGTTGTATTTGTAGAAACGCACAGGCCCGTCGTCTAAGACGAAAGCGACTATCCATATTTCGTCATTAAATGACTGACTCACTATCTCAATTTCACCCTGAGATATGCTTTCTAAGTATTCAAGATCTTTCTTTACATTCTCGTCTAAGAATATCCATGTCTTTCGCTCATGAGTGAACGCTACTGCTTGTATATTTTTATTATTTGGATCCACCATAGTGTCGCTGACATCTGCATGAGGGTTTTCTGCAATAAGAGTAGTGTCACCATTTTGAAGATTTAATGACACAAGAGCTGCGGTGTCCCTGTCACGGCTATCAACTAGGTACAAGATTGTCCCTGTGTCGTCAAAACCTATAGGAGAAGTAGTTAATGTGTCTTCTATTCCTATCTCTATGAATGGCTTCCAGAAAGAATCTCCCGCCTTTTCCAGAAGTTCGCTGCCACCATCTTCGGTTACGCGGGTGGCAAACCGAACGTTAAAATCGTCATCTGTTATGTATCCAGCAAATCCATCGTTTTCCTGCACTAGTGTTCTATTCCCTGTATTAATATTAACTTTGTATATATCGTGCAACTGAGGATCACGATCATTTAGAGACAGTAGCAAGTCATTCGAGAATTTGGGGCTTATTTCTTGGAATCGTGCTTGTACACCGTCGTAAGGTGTTAAATCTTTCGTCTGATGCGTGTGTATGTTGACAACATACACATGCCAGTTCTCATCTCCTCCAATATCTTGGATATATGCAATATGTTCATTGGTGTACGTCCATCCGTAAAATCGAATACCTCTGTCTGAATCCTGGGTTATAGGTATTGCGGAATCAGGATCTGTTGATTTTGCCAACCAGATATTCAATATTCCATCCACAGGCGCTAGAAAGGTAATGTATTCTCCGTTCGGGCTAATTTGAGGGGATGCTTTGTCAGGATTTCCAAATAATGTCTTTCTGGGAATGAGCCCACTGATAGCCATAAATCTTCAGCTCCATTGTCTATAGTTATATGAGAGTATTGTAGGTCGTATTAGAATTCACAACTTTCGAAGTTTAGGTAATAACACAGCCATTATTAGCGCTAATATGGCAAGTGACGCTCCATTTATTAGTAATGCAGTCTTGGAATCAGTTGCTCCTGCTAATAGTCCAACTTCGCTTTGCCCTATAGGCGCCGTGCCAATCCCTATTATCCAGGAGCCCATTGCTCGTCCTCGTTGTTCATTTGATACGCTTAATTGTAGGAGCGATTGGTGTAGTACGTCACTCATTGTGGCCATGATGTTGACTATGGCTACTAATGTTACGGCAACCCAGAACGTTTGTGCATATCCCAATACTATTTGTGAAATTCCAAAAAAGAACATTGTTGCCAATAATAATGCTCCAGGTCTCTTTACATCCCCTGCTATCGCTAATCCCGTGATTCCGACGGTTGCACCAACAAATCGCGATGCAGTTAAAAGTCCAAGTCCTTCTGGCCCTACGTCTAATACCTGAAGAGCGAGTATTGGCAAGATCACCGCATGGGAAAATCCTAATATTTCAGCTCCAGCGGTGGAAATCATAAGGCTCAGTAATAATCGATTGGATCTGAGCGCCTTAAAGTAGTTAATTAAATTTTCTACTATAGTTTCTTGACGGTCTGGGGCTGAATCTCCTACTTCTACTAACAGGAAAATACATGTAAGGCCAATTAAGTATCCAATGGCCATAGCTAGAAATGGCCCTGAGCCTCCTATGTACAAAATAGTAGTGCCCGCTAGAAGAGCTCCGATTAGCTGGCTTATTCTTTGCGCAAGTCCGATCAGGGCTAGTCCACTAATAGCTCTGTTTGCTCCTACTATATCGTACACATAAGTCTGCCTGGCTGTCATATACATGGCCTGGAAGGCACCAAGAAAAAATACGCCGCATAGTAGGCTAGCTATCGTTATTATGTCAAAATAAACTAAACCTGATAATGCCAAGGCCGTCAGCATAAGTCCTATGACGGAGATTTTCATAAGTATGCGTCGATCATACCGATCTGTTATTGGGCCTGCTGCCAGTCCAACAATCAGGTTTGGTGCTGAACGAACCGCAAATGCGACACCAACGAGTAACGCGGATCCCGTCATATCCAACACAAGCCAGCCGATTATCACATGTGAAGTGCCCTGTCCAAATTGGTTTGCAAATGTGGAGATGAATAATGTTCTGATATCGGGATATCGTAACGCAGCTGTTATACCTGCGAATCTTGACTGGGGTGCTTGTGTTTCATCACCTCCTACGGGTGTACTCATAGGAGTGTGTCCGTAGGTTCTAAGTGTTCGATGTTTGAGGTCGTATGTAAGACGTTAGCTTGGTAGAGCATCACAAGAGTCTAGCACATCTTAAGCAAGTATTATTGGTTTTTAATTTTACGATTATTAAACTATAGAAGTCTTGAAACCATTAGTTAATTCTGGCAAGATATCGTTATGAACATCGGTGCTTTTGAAATAGTTGATGATCTCCCGGAGCTAAATGACCCCCATGTCTTTGCCATGGTACGCCCTTGGGTAGATGTGGGAAGTGTCGGGACGTTGACGTTGAACCGGTTGGAGCACTTCATGGGGTCTAAAGAACTTGGAAAGTTGATTCAACCCGGTAAGTTTTTTGACTTTACTAGGTATCGACCAACCATGAAGTTGGTTCAAGGTAAACGAGAAGTGACTGTCCCAAATAGCAGCATCAAATATTCGTCCTCAGAAGATGGTCACGATTATTTATATCTTCATTTGATGGAGCCCCATGCTAACAGCGAAGAATATACAGACTCTATTCTCGAGGTGATTGAGTATTTTAAGGTAAAACGATATTGTCGACTCGGGGCTATGTATGATGCTGTTCCTCATACAAGGCCGTTGCTAGTCACAGGTTCTCTGGGTGAAGTGCCACAAATTAAGGACGTCTCTAATTTCAAGCTCAGACAAAGTACCTACCAGGGACCTACTACTATCATGAATCTAGTGTCCGAAGGTATCGAGAAGATGGGTATAGAGGCCATCAATTTCATGGTGCACCTTCCACAATATCTTCAGCTGGAGGAGGACTATACCGGAACTTCTAGGATGATAGAAGTTTTATCGTCAGTATATGGAAATATACCTTCAGATCTAGCCCCTATGCGTAGAGGTCAGAGGCAATATAGGGAACTCAGCTCAGCAGTGGAACGTAACGATGAGCTGAAGCAACTTATTCAACAGATGGAAGCTTATTACGATGCCCAGCTAGATTCGGAAGATAAACCTGAAGAGCCGTCCGGCCCATCAGTGACACTTTCGCCTGAAATTGAAGATTTTCTTAGTGAGTTAGGCGGTAGACTAGAGTCAGACGATTAGTTATGCGCCAGT